>JAFLDG010000158.1:1558-9374 GCA_017302495.1 Burkholderiales bacterium | reverse complement strand
GATGCGCGCCGGCCGTGCGGGGCCGGCGGCGGGCTCGGCACTGCTCATCGGGATCTCCTGGGCATCGGCCGCGGCCCGTGCCGGGCCCGACCGCCGCCATCATCCCGGCTCGCGTGTCGGCCGCCTTGCGCTCGGTCAACGCCGGCGCCGATGGCGCGGCCGGCGCTGCGGGCCACAAGGCAGGCAACGCGCCAGGAAGCCGATCCGGATGCGCGCCGTGCGGCGCCTGCCGAGCGGCGACTGCCGAGCGGCCCAATGCCGGCGATCTGCTCGAACAGTCTGTGCTCGGCCCCGCGAGCTTGCAGGTCGGTTCGCGGCCCTTTCCTGCCGCTCGACGTTTCTCCGCAAGGCGACGTTGACGGGCTTCAACGTGGCGCACGGGGCCGCCGACGGGGTGGCCAACTCCGTTCAGCGGAATTCTTATTCACTCCGTTGGCCACCCCGCCGTCGGCCCGTTCAGTGATGCGCCCACGCCGCTCCCGTTCGTACGGGCGAAGCGTCTTGTCAGTGGTGCCGGAGCGCGCAGCCGGTGCCGGCAAAGCCGGCGAGGGGGTGGCCGGCGGAGTGAATAAGAACTCCCCTGAACGGAGCCGGCCACCCCCTTGTCGGCTTTGCCTCAGCGGCCCCGAAACGCAGCCAGCAGAGCAGCCGTTGCGAAGGGCCGTTCCGGGCCGCGAGCCGCCCGTCTCGTCGATCAGGGGGAAGCGGGCCGAGCCATGCCCGGCCCTGCGGCGATCAGGCCACGTTGACGCTGATCCGCCGCGGCTGCGCGTGCTCGGCCTTCGGGATGCGGACCCGCAGCACGCCCTGGCTCAGCTCGGCGCCGACCTTCTCGGCGTCCAGCTCGCTGCTCAGCGTGAACGAGCGCCGGTAGCGCGAAACCTGCACCTCGGCGTGGCTCGGCTCCATGCCCTGCGGCAGCGCGAGCACGAGATCGGCCTCGATCGAGAGCTGGTCACCCTCGACGCGCAGGTTCAGCTTGTCGCGCGGCACGCCCGGCAGGTCGGCATACAGCGTGATGCCGGTCGCGTCCTCGATCACGTCCACCGGCGGCAGCAGCGTCGGTTCGCGGCGGGTGGCTTCTTCCCGGGTCTTGGTCACGGCATTCATGGTGTTTCTCTCCTTCGGATCGGCGGGTTCGGCGCGGCGCGTCACTGCACCTCGATGCGCCGCGGCTGCGCGGCGGCCTTGCGCGGGATGCTGACGTGCAGCACGCCGTCGCGGTAGCTGGCGCTGACGCCCTGCGGATCGATGTCGTCCGGCAGGCTGATCACGCGCCGGAAGCGGCCGGCGAAGCGCTCGTTGACGTGCAGCGTGGTCTTCTCGTCGCTGGCGGCGGGGGCCGCGGCGGCGCGCTCGCCGGCCAGCGTGAGCACACCGCGATCGAGGTCGACCTCGACCTTGGCCGGGTCGATGCCCGGCGCGAAGGCATACACCTCCACCGCCTGCGGCGTGCTGCCGACGTTCAGCGCCGGATAGCCGCCGCGGGCGAAGCCGCGGATGCTGGGCGAGAGGTCGAACAGCGAACTGACGTCGCGCTGCAGGCGGTCGAGTTCGGCGAAGACGTCGGGGGCGAACAGGCTTCGGTACATCATGGCTCCTCCGTTGGGGATCGAACGTCCCGGGCCCGGCGGCGGCCGGCCCGCAATCGACGAGATAGGGTCCGCCGCCGGCGCTTCAAGACCCGCGCCGGCCGGTACCTGCGCCGTCGCGCGCGGCGGCTAGGGCACGGGGGGGGTTGAAGCGCGGCGGCGGCGGCGCCACATTCGGGTTTCGCAAGTCGACGAAAACGTGGAGTTCAAGGACTACTACCAGCTGCTCGGCGTGGCGCGCGACGCGAGCGCGGAGGACATCAAGAAGGCCTACCGCCGGCTCGCGCGCAAGTACCACCCCGACGTGAGCAAGGAAGCCGATGCCGCGGCGCGCATGAGCGAGGTCAACGAGGCCTACGCCGTGCTCGCCGATGCCGAGCGCCGCGCCGCCTACGACGAACTCGGCCGCGGCCGGCGCGCGGGCGAGCGCTTCACGCCGCCGCCGGACTGGGACGCGGGCTTCGAGTTCAGCGGCCGCGGCGCGCCCGGTGCGGCCGGCTTCGACGACGCCGCGTTCAGCGACTTCTTCGCCGAGCTGTTCGGCCGCATGGGCCGCGCGCGTCGGCGCGCGCCCAGCGAGGCCGGTCATGGCCCGCGCCACGGCGAGGACCACCACGCCCGCATCCTGCTGGATCTGGAGGATGCCTTGCGCGGCGCGACGCGCCAGCTCACGCTGCGCGTGCCGCAGCTCGATGCCGACGGCCGTGTCGCGCTGAAGGAGCGCACGCTGGAGGTGCGCATCCCGCCCGGCGTGCGGCCGGGGCAGATGATCCGGCTCGCCGGCCAGGGCGGCACCGGCAGCGGCGGCGCGCCGGCCGGCGACCTGTTCCTCGAGGTCGGCTTTCGTCCGCACCCGCGTTTCCGCGTCGACGGCGGCACGCTGATCGCCGACCTGCCGGTGGCGCCGTGGGAGGCCGCGCTCGGCGGTGTCGTACCCGTCGAGCTGCCCGGCGGCACGGTGCTGAAGGTGCGCGTGCCGGCGAACGCGCAGGCCGGCCGCATCCTCACCGTGCGCGGCCAGGGCCTGCCGGGGCGCGAGCCGGGGGATCTGGAACTGCGGCTGCAGGTGCTGCTGCCCAGCGCCTGGGATCCGCGGGCGAAGGCGCTGTACGAGCAGATGGCGCGCGAACTCGGCGACTTCGACGCGCGCCGGGTGGCCGCCGCCGCGGCCGAGCGGGGGGAGTGAGCGCATGAGCCCGCCCGGCCGCCCGAAGGGCGAATACCGGAGGCCGCAGGCCGAAGGTACTCCAGTGAGCGGCAAGGCGTGGATCGTGCAAGCCGACATCGGCGAGCCCGGCCTGACGCTGGAGGAGCTGTGCCGCGCCTGCGCGGTGCCCGCGGCCTGGGTCGATCAACGGGTGCGCGCCGGCCTGCTCGCGCCGCGGATCGAGGCCGACGCGCCCGCCGCGTCCTGGCGCTTCGATGCGGCGCTGCTGGTCCGCCTGCGCGTGATGCATCGCATCGAGTGCGACTTCGACGCGGTGCCCGAATTGGCGGCGCTGGTGGCCGACCTGCAGGACGAGATCCGCCGCCTGCGGCTGCGCCTCGGCGGCGGGGGTTGAAGCGATGCCCGGGCCGCCGCGTGCCGAGGATCGCCAGGCGATTCGGGCAGCGGCGGCAGGTACCGACGCGCCGCACCGCCCCGCTGCTAGACTGCGCAGCCTTCGCCCGGCCGCGCCGGCTTTCCGCCCGCGCCGCGTCGCCCCTGCCCATCCGTGCCGATGCAGCCCTCCGGCAATCTCTTCGTCGTCGCCGCGCCCAGCGGCACCGGCAAGTCCAGCCTGGTCAAGGCGCTGCTCGAACTCGATTCGCACCTGTGCGTGTCGGTGTCGCACACGACCCGCTCGCCGCGCGGCCAGGAGCAGTCCGGCCGCGAGTACCACTTCGTCGACGAGCCGACCTTCCGCGCGATGATCGACCGCGGCGAGTTCGTCGAATGGGCGCAGGTGCACGGCCGCCTGTACGGCACCTCGCGCGGCGCGATCGAGCAGGCGCTGAAGGACGGCCAAGACATCGTGCTCGAGATCGACTGGCAGGGCGCGCTGCAGATCCGGCGCCTCTTCCCCGAGGCGGTGCTGGTGTTCATCCTGCCGCCGAGCTGGGACGAACTGCGTCAGCGGCTCGAACGCCGCGGCGAGGACGGCGCGGCGGTGATCGCGCAGCGCATGGCCAATGCCCGGGTCGAGGTCACCCAGGCCCGGAATTTCGACTTCGTTATAATCAACGCCCTCTTCGAGACGGCGCTCTTCGACCTGAAGACGATCGTCCATTCCCACCGGCTCAAGTACGCGGCGCAGAGGCGCAGCCGGGCTGCGGTCTTCACCGCGCTCGGCCTGGATTGAACGCCCTGCCGCACCGCCACCGACGCAAAGCAACCGCCATGGCCCGCATCACCGTCGAAGACTGCATGCAGAAGATCCCGAACCGGTTCCAGCTGGTGCTCGCCGCGACCTATCGCGCGCGCATGCTGAGCCAGGGCCACGCGCCGAAGATCGAGACCCGCAACAAGCCGGGCGTGACCTCGCTGCGCGAGATCTCCGCCGGCGAGGTCGGCCTCGAGATGCTGCGCAAGGTGCCG
Organism: Burkholderiales bacterium; assembly: GCA_017302495.1. Classification (GTDB taxonomy): domain Bacteria; phylum Pseudomonadota; class Gammaproteobacteria; order Burkholderiales; family Burkholderiaceae_C; genus Rubrivivax. The sequence goes on along the minus strand of JAFLDG010000158.1, from coordinate 5,204 downwards.
ATCTGAGGGCGTGAGAACCTGCCTGCGCGGGCCCGAACGCCTCGGACGGGTTTCGGGCGGCGCGCTGGCGCGGCCGGCCAGGCCGGCCTGAGCCGTCCATCGGCGGCGCGGCCGCGGTGACCGCGGCCCCGTCCGAAGCCCCGCCCGGGGGCGACAACGGGCAACCTGCTAAATTGGCCGCATGGGCATTCGCTCGCTGGCCGCCGAACTGCTGCCGTCCGCGCTCGGGCTGCAGCGCGCCGCGTTCGCGCCGCCGCCGGAGAAGAGCGCACCGGCCGCCTCCTTCGCCGCGCTGACCGGCAAGCTCGGTTACCTGAGCAAGGCCGAGCACCGCCAGGTGCTGGACGCGTTCCGCTTCGCCGACGAGGCCCACCTCGGCCAGTTCCGCGCCAGCGGCGAGCCGTACATCACGCACCCGATCGCGGTCGCCGGCCTGTGCGCCGACTGGAAGCTCGACGTGCAGGCGATCATGGCCGCGCTGCTGCACGACACGATCGAGGACCGCGGCGTCACCAAGCCGGTGCTCATCGAGCGCTTCGGCGCGCCGACGGCCGAGCTGGTGGACGGGTTGACCAAGCTCGACAAGCTGAGCTTCGGCACGCGCGAGGAAGGCCAGGCCGAGAGCTTCCGCAAGATGCTGCTGGCGATGGCGCGCGACGTGCGCGTGATCCTGGTCAAGCTCGCCGACAGGCTGCACAACATGCGCACGATGGCGGCAGTGGCGCCGGACAAGCGCCAGCGCATCGCGCGCGAGACGCTCGAGATCTACGCGCCGATCGCGCACCGGCTCGGGCTGAACCAGAGCTACCGCGAGCTGCAGGAGCTGTCCTTCGAATGCCTGCACCCGTGGCGCCACACCGCGCTGGCGAAGGCGGTGGCCAAGGCGCGCGGCCACCGGCGCGACATCGTCGAGCGCGTGCGCCGCGACGTCGAGCGCGCTTTCGCCGACGCGAAGATCAAGGCCAAGGTCTCGGGCCGCGAGAAGACGGTCTACTCGATCTACCGCAAGATGCGCGAGAAGCACGCCGGCTTCGCGCAGGTCAGCGACGTCTTCGGCTTCCGCATCGTCGTGCCGACGCAGAACGACTGCTACCTCGGCCTCGGCGTGCTGCACCAGCTGTACAAGCCGGTGCCGGGGCGCTTCAAGGACTTCATCGCGATCCCGAAGGCCAACGGCTACCAGAGCCTGCACACCACGCTGGTCAGCCCGGTCGGCACCGCGGTGGAGTTCCAGCTGCGCACCGACGCGATGCATGCGGTGGCCGAGACCGGCATCGCCGCGCACTGGCTGTACAAGGTCGGCGGCAAGGACGGCAGCGAAGACCCGCAGCGCCTGGGCGCGATGTGGCTGCAGTCGCTGATCGACATCCAGGACGAGACGCGCGACTCGGCCGAATTCCTCGAGCACGTCAAGATCGACCTGTTCCCGGACGCGGTCTACGTCTTCACGCCGAAGAGCAAGATCCTCGCGCTGCCGCGCGGCGCGACGCCGGTGGACTTCGCCTACGCGATCCACTCCGACATCGGCGACCACACGGTGGCGGCCAAGGTCAACGGCGAGGCGGTGGCGCTGCGCACCGAACTGCGCAGCGGCGACGTGGTCGAGATCGTCACCGCGCCCGGCGCGCGGCCGAACCCGGCCTGGCTGACCACCGTGCGCACCGGCCGCGCGCGCTCGAAGATCCGCCACTTCCTGAAGACGATGGAGCAGGACGAGTCGCGCGCGATGGGCGAGAAGATGCTCGGCCAGGCGCTGCGCGCGGAAGGCCTGCAGCTGCCGTCGGCCGATCCGTCGGACGAGACCGCGGCCGCGCTGTGGCAGCAGCTGACGCGCTGGAGCGGCAACCGCGGCCGCGGCGAGCTGATGGTCGACATCGCGCTCGGCCGCAAGATCGCCGGCATCGTCGCCAAAAGGCTGGCCGCGCTGATGGCCGAACGCGGCATCCGGCCCGATGCGGTGACGCTCTCGCTCGGCCGCTACGGCAGCGACGACGCGGCGCCGACGCAGGGCGTGGTGTTCATCGACGGCAGCGAAGGCGGTTCGGTCAAGCTCGCCGCCTGCTGCCGGCCGGTTCCCGGCGATGCGCTCGTGGGCTATCTCGGCCGCGGCGAGGGCCTGCTCGTGCACACCGCCGATTGCCAGGTCGGCAAGCGGCTGTTCGAGCGCGACCGCGAGCGCTTCATGCAGGTCGAGTGGGCCGAGGAGCTGAGCCGCCCGTTCGAGACCGCGGTGCTGGTGCTGGTGCGCAACGGCAAGGGCGTGCTCGCGCAGGTGGCCTCGGCGATCGCCGCGGCCGAGGCCGACATCACCCACCTCGACATGGGCGAGGAGCATGCGCGCGAGACCGCCGAGCTGAAGCTCCTGATCAGCGTGCGCGACCGGCTGCACCTGGCCGGCGTGCTGCGCGCGCTGCGCCGGGCGCCGCCGGTGCTGCACGTCAACCGGATCAAGCCGTAGCGGCCGGCCGGCGATCAGCCGCCGGGCTCGGCCCCCGGTGCCGGGTAGCGCACCGCGACCACCTCGAGCCGCTGCACCCCGCCCGGGGTCTGCAGCAGCACCTCGTCGCCTGCGCGCGCCTTGAGCAGCGCGCGCGCGATCGGCGCGACCCAGCTCACCTCGCCGCGCAGGCTGTCGGCCTCGTCGACGCCCTTGATCGTGACCGTGCGCTCGGCACCGCGCTCGTCGGCGACGGTGACGGTGGCGCCGAAGAAGACCTGGTCGCTGCCGTGGTGCGCCGACGGATCGACGACCTCGGCGATGTCCAGCCGCCGGGTCAGGAAGCGGATCCGGCGGTCGATCTCGCGCAGCCGCTTCTTGCCGTACAGGTAGTCGCCGTTCTCCGAGCGGTCGCCGTTCTTCGCCGCCCAGGCGACGGTCTCGACCAGCTTCGGCCGCTCGTCGTCGAGCAGCGCCATCAACTCCGCGCGCAGCCGGCGCCAGCCCTGCGGCGTCAGGTAGTTGCGCGTGCCGGCGGGCAGCGGCGCCGCCGGCGACACCCCATCGGCCTCATCGCCGGTGTCGTCCTCGGACTCGCGGACAAAGGCCTTGTTCATCGCGGCGCGCGGCTCGTCTCGGTGCGACAGTCCGCGAAGTGTGCCCGATCGGCGCGGCGGCGGCGCCTTCGGCTGCGGCGGCCGCCGATCCGAGGCTTCGGTCAGGAGCCTCCCGATCGCGTCGTCCGCCCGGCTAGCGCGTGAGCCAGCGCCGCCAGGCGTGGCTGGCGCCGTCCACCAGCGCCACCAGCAGCAGCATCGCGATCAGCACGGTCGCCGTCTTCGGCATCTGGAACAGGCCCATGTGGAAGGCGAGCAGCTGGCCCAGGCCGCCGGCGCCGACCACGCCCAGCACCGCCGCGGCGCGGATGTTGTTCTCCCAGCGGTACAGCGTATAGCTCATCAGCTGCGGCAGCACCTGCGGCAGCGTCGCGTAGAGGAACACGCGCACGCTGCCCGCGCCCTGCGTGCGCAGCGCCGCGCCCGGCCCCGGCGGCGCGTTCTCGATCGCCTCGGCGAACAAGCGGCCGAGCACGCCCGAAGTGTGCAGCGCCAGCGCCAGCGTGCCGGCGAAGGGGCCCAGCCCGGCAGCGATGATCAGCAGCGCCGCCCAGACCAGCTCGGGCACCGAGCGCAGCGCGTTCAGCAGCAG
>JAFLDG010000158.1:0-1548 GCA_017302495.1 Burkholderiales bacterium | reverse complement strand
CGCCGCGCCGCGGCCACGGGCCGCGTCGTGCGCGTGCAGCCGGCTCGCCGGCAACGCCAGCAGCACGCCGGCGAAAGCCGCGAGCAGCGTGCCGAGCGCCGACATCGCCAGCGTCTCCCAGGCCGCGAAGGCCACGCCGCGCAGGAACGGCACGCCGACATCCGGCGGCACGAATTCGGCCAGGAAGCGGCCGATGCTCTGCAGCGCGCCGGCGGCGAAGAGCCCGGCCAGCGGCAGCTCGAGCGTCGCGAAGCTGGCCACGACCAGCGCCAGCACGGCGGCCACCAGCCAGCAGGCGCGGCAGCGCGCATCGAACAGCGGCGGCGGCAGCCGGTACCGGCGGTTCGCGGCGGCGTCGGGCACGGTCACCCCAGCGCACGCCGCAGCGCGGCGCTGAAGCGGTCGGCCAAGGCCACCAGCGCGACGAAGACGAGCAGCATCGTCAGCACCTCGCCGCCGGCAAACATCTTCAGCGAGCTGTCCAGTTGCTGGCCGAGCCCGCCGGCGCCGACGAAGCCCAGCACCACCGAGCTGCGGATCGCGCACTCCCAGCGATAGACGGTGTAGCTCGTCAGCTCGGCCGCGTTCTGCGGCAGCAGCCCGTAGGCGCAGGCCTGCAGCCGCGTCGCGCCGTTGCGCAGCAGGGTCTGCGTCACCGACGGCTCGCCGCTTTCCAGGATCTCCGCGTACACCTTGCCGAGCATGCCGCCGTAGGTCAGCGCGATCGCGAGCACGCCCGCCGCCGGCCCCAGGCCGACGACGCGGACGAGGGCCAGCGCCCAGACCAGCTCGGGCACGCTGCGCAGCACGATCAGCACCGCGCGGGCGCCATGCCGCAGCGCCGCCGGCAGCGGCGCCATGCGCCCGGCCAGCGCCGACACCGACAGCGAGCGCGTCGCCACCAGCGCCAGCGGCACGGCCAGCCCGAGCGCGAGCGTGACGCCGGCGGTGGCGATGGCGACGGTGCGCCAGGTCTCGCGCGCGACGAGCCACAGGAAGTCGGCCGAATGGGCCGGCGGCAGGAAGCCGGCGAGGAAACGGCCGCTGACGCGCAGCGCCTCGGGGTCGAACAGCGCCCACGGCTTGAACTCGGTGGCCTGGAGCAGCGGCCACAGCAGCACCGCGGCTGCGGCCAGCAGGCCGACGCGTCCGAGCCAGGCCGGATCGCGCAGCGCCGGCGCGGCGGCGGCCGGCGCGGCAGCGCCGGGCGCCACCTTCCGGTGCCCGCCCGCGGGCCGGTCCGGCAGGGTCAGCGGCACTGCATCACCACCTTCGGCGCGGGCGCGGGCGGGGCATCCGGCAACGGCGCGGCGTCGCCGTGCAGTTCGTCCTCGCGCTGCGCGTACAGCCGTGCCAGCCGATCGGGCGTGACCTGCGCGGCCGGCAGGTCGAAGCGCAGCCGTCCGTCGCGCAGGCCGAGGATGCGCGGAAAGTGCGCCAGCGCCGCATCCACCTGGTGCAGCGTGGCCACGAGCGTGACGCCACGGGCACGGGCCTCGCGCACCAGCGCCGAGACGGCGCGCTGCGCCCGCGCCGGATCGAGCGCCG
>JAFLDG010000157.1 GCA_017302495.1 Burkholderiales bacterium | reverse complement strand
GGGCCGCCGGCCGCCATCGCCGGGAAGAACTTCAGCGCCCGGAAACCCGCCTCGTGCGCCATCATCACCTCGGACGCGGTGGCCACGCCCGGCACCCAGGGCAGGTCGATCGCCGCCGCCGCGGCCGCCAGCGCCGGCGTGAAGCCGGGCGAGATCGCCAGCGTCGCGCCGGCGTCGCGCGCCGCGCGCAGGTCGGCTGCGCAACGCACGGTGCCGACCGCGACCCGCATGCGCGGGAACTGCCGCGCCACCGCCTCCAGCGCCTTCAGCGACTGCGGCGTGCGCAGCGTGATCTCGATCTGGTTCAGCCCGCCTTCTTCCAGCCCGGCGGCGATGTCCAGGCCCTGCGCGACCTCGTCGACGACGACCACCGGCAGGATCGGCTGCTGCAGCCAGCGCAGCGCGAAGGGTTCGTCGGTGGGGGCGTTGGTCGTCGGGCTCATGGGGTGGTTCTCCTGCGGGGTCGGTGGATGGGGGATCGGGCGGGTCAACCTTCGAACAGCACGCTCGCGCCGAGCTCGGCGCCGCTGACGCTGCGGCGGAAGGCTCCGAAGTAGCCGCGGCCGAGGCTGCGGCCGGCCGCGGGCGCGGGCGCGTCGTCGCGGCCGGCCAGGTCGGCGGCGGTCGACAGCGTGCCGGCCACGCCGTCGACGCGCACGACGTCGCCGTCGCGCAGCCGCGCGAGCGCGCCGCCGTCGCCGGCCTCTGGCGTGACGTGGATCGCGGCCAGCACCTTGCCCGAGGCGCCGCTCATGCGCCCGTCGGTGACGAGCGCGACCGCCTGGCCCCGGTCGAGCAGCACGCCGAGCACGGGGGTCAGCTTGTGCAGCTCGGGCATGCCGTTCGCCTTCGGCCCCTGGTGGCGCACGACGACGACCACGTCGCCGCTGAACTCGCCGGCCTCGAAGGCCTCGACCACCGCGAGCTGGCTGTCGAAGACGCGGCACGGCGCCTCGACCACGCGGTGCTCGGGCTTGACCGCCGACACCTTGACGATCGCGCGGCCGAGGTTGCCGTCGAGCAGGCGCAATCCGCCGTCGCCCTGGAACGGCGCTTCGGGCCGGCGCAGCACGCCGTCGTCGCGCGACTGCGTCGGCGGCGGCTTCGGCGCGAAGCGGCCCTGCGCGTCCACGGCCGGCTCGGCCAGCGTCTCGGCCAGCGTCGAACCCCAGACCGTCGGCGCGCTGCCGTCGATCAGCCCGGCCTCGGCCAGCCAGGCGCCGAACGCGGCGGTGCCGCCGGCCGCGTGGAAGTGGTTCACGTCGGCGGTGCCGTTCGGATAGATGCGCGCGATCAGCGGCACCGCGCGCGACAGCTCGTCCAGGTCGCCCCAGTCGATCAGCCAGCCGGCGGCGCGCGCCACCGCGACCCAGTGCATCGCATGATTCGTCGAGCCGCCGCTGGCGAGCAGGCCGACGAGCGCGTTGACGATGCAGCGCGCGTCGACGAGGCGGCCGATCGCGAGCGCCGGCTTGCCGGCGGCGGCGACGATCGCGCGCACGCTCTCGGCGAGCAGCGCCTCGCGCTCCGGCGCGCGCGGATGGACGAAGGCGCCGCCCGGAAACTGCAGCCCCATCAGATCGAGCATCAACTGGTTGCTGTTGGCGGTGCCGTAGAAGGTGCAGGTGCCCTCGGCGTGATAGGCCGCCTCCTCGGCGGCGAGCAGCGCGTCGCGGGTCGCAAGCCCCTGCGCCGCCTGCTGCCGCACCCTGGCCTTCTCGGCGTTGGACAGGCCGCTGGCCATCGGCCCCGCCGGCACGAATACGGTCGGCAGGTGGCCGAAGCCGAGCGCACCGAGCAGCAGCCCGGGCGCGATCTTGTCGCACACGCCGAGCAGCACCGCGGCGTCGAACACGTCGTGCGACAGGCCGACCGCGGTGCCGAGCGCGATCACGTCGCGCGAGAACAGCGACAGCTCCATGCCCTCGCGCCCCTGCGTGACGCCGTCGCACATCGCCGGCACGCCGCCGGCGACCTGCAGCGTCGCGCCCTCGGCGCGGGCCGCGGCGCGCAGCTTCTCGGGGTAGTCGGCGAACGGATGGTGCGCCGACAGCATGTCGTTGTACGCGGTGATCACGCCCAGGTGCGGCGCGCGCGCGAGCGCGACCACCTTGCGTTCGGGCGCCGGCAGCACCGCGGTGGTGTGCGCCAGGTTCGCGCAGCCGACCCGCGTGCGGTCGGCCGGTTTCGTCGGCAGCGCGTCCAGGTAGTCGGCGCGGCAACGCTCGGAACGGCGCTCGATGCGGTCGCGCACCAGGCGGACGACGGGATGAAGCGTGGGCACGGGGCAGGTCCTCCAAAGCGATGCGGCAGTTTAGTAGTTTTATTACGTTCAAGCAAGCAGACATCGGTCGGCGCACAGACGCTGCTGGTTCCTAAACAGACTCCTTGCCGAAAGTGTCTTTGCGTAATATAGTTACTTCCTCATTGCTTGCCGCAGCCCACGATGAATGCCTCCTCCTCGACAGGACCGGACGTCCGGCCGGTCGCACCGTTCACCTTCGTGTTGCACGGCGCCGCCGGCGACCTGGCGCGGCGCAAGATCGTGCCGGCACTCGCGCACCTGGCGCACGACGGCTACCTCCCGCCGGACAGCCGGATCGTGCTGGCCCAGCGTGACAGGCTGTCGGTGGCCGAGGCGCTGGCGCAGCAGGAAACGTTCCTGCGCGACTGCGACGACGCCGCGGCCTGCGCCCGGCTCGGCGCACTGCAGCCGTTCCTGCGCACGGCCGCGATCACGCTCGGCCAGCCCGAGGCCGCCGCCGTGCTCGCCGAGGCCGTGCGCGGCGGGCCGCAGCCGGTGGTGCACTACGCGTCGCTGGCGGCGTCGCGCTTCGTCGACCTGATCCGCGCGATCGAGCCGGTGCGCGACCCGGCGCGCCTGCGGCTGGTGCTGGAGAAGCCGCTCGGCTTCAGCGGCGCGGAAGCGGCGGCGATCGAGCACGAACTGGCCGCGGTGCTCGACGAGCCGCAGATCTACCGCATCGACCACTACCTGGGCAAGCAGGCGGTGCAGAACCTGCTCGCGCTGCGCCTGGGCAACCGCATCTTCGAGCCGCTGCTGACGCGCGAGCACGTCGCGAGCGTGCAGATCACGGTGTCCGAGGAGCTCGGCGTCGAGGGCCGCGCCGGCTTCTACGAACATTCGGGCGCGATCCGCGACATGGTGCAGAGCCACCTGCTGCAGCTGCTGGCGATCGTCGCGATGGAGCCGCCGGCCACGCTCGAGCCCGACGCGCTGCGCGACGAGAAGCTGAAGGTGCTGCGCGCGCTGCGCGTGCCGGCCACCAGCGGCACGCCGGAGGTCGTCATCGGCCAGTACGCGGCCGGGCACGTGCTCGGCCAGCCGGTGCCGGGCTACCGGCAGGAACAGGGCGTCGCGCCGGAGTCGACGACCGAGACCTTCGTCGCCTTCCGCACCGAGGTCCAGACCTGGCGCTGGGCCGGCGTGCCCTTCCTGCTGCGCACCGGCAAGCGCATGCCGCAACGGCTGGCCGAGATCGTGATCCAGTTCCGCGAGGTGCCGCGCCAGCTGTTCGCGCCGGTGGGCGGCGCGTGGACCGGCAACCGGCTGGTGATCCACCTGCAGCCGCAGGACCGGATCGAACTGCAGCTGCTGGCCAAGGCGCCGGGCGAGCGCGAGCGGCTGCGGCCGGTGTCGCTGGACCTGGACTTCTTCGACGAGTGGCGCGTGCCGGTGCGCGACGCCTACGAGCGGCTGATCACCGATGTGCTGCGCGGCCGGCTGAACCTGTTCCTGCGTCGCGACGAGGTCGAGGCGCAGTGGAAGTTCGTCGACCGGCTCAAGCACGACCTCGGCTCGTGCCAGGTCGAACCCTTGCCCTACCCGGCCGGCAGCTACGGGCCGCCGGCGGCGACCACGCTCGCGCTGCGCGCCGGCGCGTCGTGGGCCGAGGACTCGAGGCTCTGAGCGTGACGCTGCTCGAGCGCCTGCGCGAACTCAAGCCGCAGCTGCCGCCGTCGGAAGCGTGCGTGGCCGAGGTGCTGCTGCAGCAGCCGCATGCCTTCATGCGCACGCCGGTGGCCGAGATCGCGCGCCAGGCCGGCACCAGCCAGCCGACGGTGCTGCGCTTCTGCCGCACGATGGGCGCCAGCGGGCTGCAGGACTTCAAGCTCAAGCTCGCAGCGTCGCTGCAGCTCGGCGGCGGCGGTGTGCACCCGGCCGTGGCCGGCGACGACCCGCTGCCGGTGCTCGCCCACAAGGTGGTCGAGGCGAGCGTGCGCGCGCTGAACAGCGTCGGCACCTCGCTCGACCTCGGCGTGGTCGCGCAGGTGGTGGACAAGCTCGCCGCGGCGCGGCGGGTCGACTTCGTCGGCATCGGCCAGTCGGCGCTGGTGGCGCAGGACGCGAAGCTCAAGTTCTTCCGCTTCGGCCTGGTGTGCGAGGCGCATGCCGACCCGTCGCTGCAGGCGATGAGCGCGTCCACACTCGGCCCCGGTGACCTGCTGGTGCTGATCTCGGCCAGCGGCCGCAGCCCCGAGCTGTTCGACGCGATCGCGCTCGCGCGCGCCGGCGGCGCGGCGGTGGTGTCGATCGGCGCGCCGGGCTCGCCGGTCGACGCGCTCGCCGACCACGTGCTGCACGCGTTGCCGGTGGACGACCCGGACACGCACATGCCGATGCTCGGCCGGCTGCAGCACCTGCTGATCGTCGACCTGCTCGCGGTGGCGCTCGCGCAGCGCCTGGGCGAGCCGGGGCGCGAGCGGCTGGCGCGGCTGAAGCAGGTGCTCGCCGGGCGGCGGCGGCGCCGGGCCTGACAAACGACGCGCTCGCGGGCGACGTGGGTCGAGAATCGGACTCGCGCGAACCCTTCCGGACCGCCGATGGGCAGCCACGCAGGGGTCGGCCGACGCATCGGAAGACTGTCATGCCCGTCAACTTCGACCTCCACGACCTGATCGCCTTCCGCGCTGCCGCGGAGTTGGCGAACTTCCGCAAGGCGGCCGAAGCGGTGCACATCTCGCAACCGGCCTTCAGCCGGCGCATCGACAAGCTCGAGCAGGCCCTCGGCGTGCGCCTGTTCGAGCGCACGACGCGCCGCGTGACGCTCACCGCCGTCGGCCGCGAGTTCGCGCGCCGGGTCGGCGCGATGCTCGACGACCTCGACGAGACGCTGCTCACCGTGCGCGGCGTGGGCACGGCACGCATGGGCGAGGTCAACATCGCCTGCGTGCCGTCGACCGTGTACTACTACCTGTCCGACGTCATCCATCGCTACCGGGAGCGCTACCCGAAGCTGCGCGTCAGGATCTTCGACGCCGGCGCGAACGAAGTGCTGGCCGCGGTCGCGCGCGGGGAGGCCGACTTCGGCCTCAACTTCATCGGCGGCTCGGAGCCGGGCATCGAGTTCCGGCTGCTGCTCGAGGAGCGCTTCGTCGCCGCCTGCCGGCGCGACCACCCGCTGGCGAAGATGCGCAAGGCCACCTGGCACGACCTGGCCGGGCACGACTTCATCTCGGTCGCCAAGTCCTCCGGCAACCGGCTGCTGCTCGACCAGGCGCTGGCCCAGGTCAGCGGGCGGCCGCAGCCGATCTACGAGGCGCAGCACGTGACGACGCTGCTCGGCCTGGTGGAAGCGGGCCTGGGCGTGGCCGCGGTGCCTTCGCTGGCGATGCCGGGGCCCGAGCACCCGTTGCTGGTCAGCGTGCCGCTGTCCGACCCGGTGGTCACGCGCCGCATCGGCCTCATCCGCCGCCAGGGGCGCCGCCTGTCGCCGGAGGCCCAGCAGCTGTACGACTTCCTCGCCGCGATGAAGAAGGCCTCGCGCCCGCGCGCCCCGCGCCCGGCCCGCGGGTGACGAGCGGCAGCGGGTCGCGCAGGCCTGCGGCCCAACAGTGCCGCCGCGCCGCCCGGCCGAGCGGCGGGCGGCGTGATCAGCCGCATGCATCAATCCATCCGAACTATGCAATTCACAGCGGGTGCTTCAGCCTGAATGATGCGGCTGCGCGCTGCGCTTCCAGCAGTGCCGCACCGTGGCCGTCCCACAGCGACAGCCTTCCAGGAATCCGCGGCGCGGCCGGAGACGGGGTGTCCGCTCTGTACATCACATGAGGCAAACGATGAGTCCTTCGATCCTACGCAAGACGGCCGTCGCGTTCGGTGTCTGCACCCTGTGCGGCGCGGCGGCGGCGCAATCGTCGGTGACGGTGTTCGGCGTCGTCGACCTGTTCGTCGGCGTGATCCGCAACGACCAGACGACGACGCAGCTGGGCGAGGGCGGCATGTCGTCCAGCCGGCTGGGTTTCCGCGGCGTCGAGGACCTGGGCGGCGGCCTGAAGGCGGGCTTCTGGCTCGAGGGCGCCCTCGGCCCGGATACCGGCCGGGGCGGCGCCAGCTTCGGCAACGGCACCACGGCCACGAGCGAGAACCCGCTGCTGTTCCAGCGCCGGTCGACCGTCAGCCTGTCCAACCAGTGGGGCGAAGTGCGGCTCGGCCGCGACTACACCGCGACCTACTGGAACTGGTCGGTGTTCGACCCCTTCAGCCAGGTCGGCGTCGGTCGGTCGGGCAACCTCGGAATCGGCTTCGCGGCCTTGACCGCCCTGCAGCCAGGCGCCAGCTACGGCACCAGCGTCCGGGCCAACAACATGGTCGGGTACTTCCTGCCGAACGGTGCCTTCGGGCCCGGGTTGTACGGCCAGGTCCAGGTGGCCGCCGGCGAGGGCGCCGCGGGGAACAAGTTCGTCGGCGGCCGCATCGGCTATTCGAGCGGGCCGTACAACGTGGCCGCGGCCTACGGGCAGACCGATGTCACCGTCGCCGGTTCGGTCACGCTCGATAGCTGGAACATCGGCGGCTCGTGGGACTTCGGCGTGGTGAAGGTGTCGGGCAACTACAGCTCGATGACGCTGGACGGCGCCGTCAACGAAGCCGACCAGGACAACTGGTTCGTCGGCGCGGCGGCCCCGTGGGGTCAGTGGAACTTCAAGGCCAGCTATGCGCAGGTCAAGCGCGGCGGCGCGCTCTCCGGCCAGAAGGCGAACCAGTGGGCCGTGGGCGTCGACTACAACCTGTCGAAGCGCACGGCCCTGTATGCCACGTACGCCGCGATCGACAACACCGACACCAACTTCACGGTGCTGTCCAACGCGTCGACGCTGACGCGCGGCAACAACTCCTCCGGCGGCCAGGTCGGCATCCGGCACAGCTTCTAGAGTCGCCTCCCCATGATTGCCCACCATCCGTTGTGCCGATGAAGCTCGCCGCTCTTGCCCGTGCTCACCAGCCCCGGATGGATCGTGTCGCGGAACTCGGCCACCACGACCAGGCCGCCCAGCCGGAAAGCGCCGCCGCTCAAGGCTGCCAAGGGTCGATCACGGCGGAGCCCGCGGCCTTGAACGGGCCCGTATCCCGCGTCGCCACCGCAAGGCCGTTGGCGGCGGCGATGGCAGCGATGTAGCCATCGGCGCTGCCGATGGCCAAGCCTGCGGCGCGGGCCGCGGACATCAGCGCGGCATAGGCTTGGGTGCAGGTCTGGTCGAACGGCAGCACGCGGCCGGCAAACAGCGGCAGCACCCGCGTTTCCAGGCTTTGATGCAGGCCGGCTTCGGCGCCTGCCGGCGGGCAGCAGCGCCACGCCGGCGCGCAGCTCGGCCACCGTGATGGCCGACAGAAAGAGCGTTTCGAGCGGCTGGGCGTCGATCCACGCGATGACACGCTGGTCAGGCGCCGGGCGCAGCGGCTCCGACACCACGTTGGTGTCCAGCAGGATCACTCGAAGCTCGGCGGGCGGGCGGGTGCCTTGTTGCGCACCTGCTCGAAGACGGCGAACTCGTCGTCGCTGAGCTTGGCCCGCCGGCCCATGTCGGCCAGCATCGAGCCCAGCCGGACCCGCCCCTGCGGGCTGATGGCGGATTCGAGAATCTCGCGCACCTCGGCCTCCATGCTGTGGCCGCGTCGTGCGGCGCGCGCACGCAACGCGCGGTGCACCTCGTCCGGAAGGTTGCGCACGGTCAGCATGGCCATCGTCGCCGCCTTTCGAGCCCTCGATGCATGCATTGTAGGCTGATGCCTGCATTCAGGCGGGTCAGTGCCACGCTAGCGCGGCCCTGCTGAGGTGGGCCATCGAACGCCGCCCGCCCAACCGGTCGGCGCTCGGCGACGACTGAACTCCGTTCCACGTTTGCAGGAGACGACACCCTCAGCCCACGCCGCCACTTCATTGCCCTGGCGCTAGCGCTGCTGGCAGCCATCGCAGTGGAGAACCGCGCCGGCGCCGGGGGCAACCTGGCGCACCAGTATGTGTCCAAGGCCGCGCCCGACGGCTCGGTGGTCCTGCTCGGTTCGATCGGGCCGCTGGCGGTCGCGCCGCACCTGATGAACGTCGGCGACGACGCGCAGAAGGATCTGGCGCCGCTGACCATGGGCGCGACCTTCCCGAACGTGCTGGTGGTCAACCCGACGGTCGGCGTGGCCGGCGAGCTGCTGAACCAGCGCGCCGGCATCGACACCGTGCACATCCCCTACAAGGACGGCGCGCCGGCCCTTCAGGACCTGCTCGGCGGCCGCGTGGCGGCCTACTACTCGACGCCGTCGACCGCCGCGCCGCACATCGAGGCCGGCAAGCTGGTCCCACTGGCCACCACCGGGCTGATCCGCTCGCCGTTCATGCCCCAACGTGCCGACCATCGGCGAATCCGGCTACCCCGGCTTCAACGCCACCAACTGGTATGCCTTCGTCGCGCCGGGCAAGACACCGGTGCCGGTGCTGGAGCGCTGGAACGCCGAGCTAGTGAGGGCGCTCAACGCCCCGGAGGTCAAGGCCGAGCTGGACAAGCACGGCCTGACGCCGGCGCCGGGCTCGCGCGAGGAGCTGCCGCGCTTCATCGCCTCGGAATCGAAGGCCTGGGACCAGTTGATCAAGGAGCGCAACATCAAGGCCGACTGATGCGGATCGGTGTCCAATCGCGTGGAGCGAGGGTAAGCGTCCGGCGGCGCCACCCTTGACGCGATCGCCCCGCCGAGCGAACGTGCCCGGTGCTCAGCCGGCCGGCTGCCAGCGGTGGGGCAGCAACTCCTCGATGCGGCTGTTCAGGTGGGTGGGCAGCCGGCGCAGGACGTCGTTCAGGTAAGCCCACGGATCATGGCCGTTGAGCTTGGCCGACTGCACCAGGCTCATCACGACGGCCGCGCGCTGGCCGGCGAGCTCGCTGCCGGCGAACAGCCACGCCTTCCTGTCATGCGAAGCTTCGCATGACAGGAATAAGGCGAAGTCGGCTTTTATGCGAAGTTCGGGTGGTGGGCTTGGTCTCGCTGCGCTTGATGGCCAAGCCTCGGAACAGCGAGACCACTTCACATAATCACAGCCCTCGCAGGAACTCCAG
>JAFLDG010000156.1 GCA_017302495.1 Burkholderiales bacterium | reverse complement strand
CGCCGCCCCGCGCTGCCGCGCGCGGCCTGAAGGCGCGGCCTGCGCGATCGCGCCGCGCGGCGCAACCCGGGGAATTGCGGAGGACCCTACTAGATCTAGTGCCTTGCGACCGCGCGGGGCACTAGATATAGTGTGCGGCGTGATACGCCAGCGGTGACCGGGCGGGCCAATCGCGGGCTGCGACCGTCCTCCTGCGCCAACTCCATCGATCGCCGCGGCGCCTGCCACGCCGGGGCGCCGCCGCTGTCGTCGGCGCAGCACTGCCGGCGTATCCGTTCTCTGCCGCCGCCGCCACAAGGACCCGAATGACCGCCTTTCCCTCCCTCGTCGCCGAAGCCGCCGAAATCGCCGCGCTGTCGCGCCTCGCCGCGCCCGCACCCGCCGCCGGATCGGGTTATGCCGGCTACCAGATCATCCGCCGCAACGGCGCCGTGGTCGGCTTCGAGCCGGACAAGATCGCGGTCGCGCTGATGAAGGCCTTCCTCGCGGTGCACGGCACGCAGGGTGCGGCCTCGGCGAGCGTGCGCGAGACGGTCGAGCAGCTGACGCAGGCGGTGGTGCGCGCGCTGCTGCGCTCGCGGCCCGGCGGCGGCACCTTCCCCATCGAGGACGTGCAGGATCAGGTCGAACTCGGCCTGATGCGCGGCGGCCACCACGAGGTCGCGCGCGCCTACGTGCTCTACCGCGAGCGCCGCGCGCAGGAGCGGGCCCGGCAGTCGGCGGCGGCGCCGACTGCCCGCCCGGTGGAGCTGCACGTCACCGACCAGGGCCGGCGTGTGCCGCTGGACCTGGCGGCGCTGCAGGCGCTGGTGGAGTCCGCCTGCGCCGGCCTGGGTGCCGACGTGCAGGCCGAGCCGATCCTGGCCGAGACGCGGCGCAACCTGTACGACGGGGTGCCGATCGACGAGGTCTACAAGGCGGCGATCCTGGCCGCGCGCACGCTGATCGAGAAGGACCCGGCCTACTCGCGCGCCACCGCGCGGCTGCTGCTGCACACGGTGCGCCGCGAGGTCCTGGGTGCGGACGTGACGCAGGCGCAGATGGGCACGCGCTACGCCGAGGTCTTCCCGGCCTTCGTGAAGAAGGGCGTGCAGGCCGAGCTGCTCGACGACCGGCTGCTGCAGTACGACCTGGCCCGGCTCGGCGCGGCGCTGAAGCCCGAGCGCGACCTGCAGTTCGACTACCTCGGCCTGCAGACGCTGGTCGACCGCTACTTCCTGCACGTCGACGAGCAGCGCATCGAGCTGCCGCAGGCCTTCTTCATGCGCGTGGCGATGGGGCTGGCGCTGAACGAGATCGACCGCGAGGCGCGCGCGATCGAGTTCTACGACGTGCTGTCGAGCTTCGACTTCATGAGCAGCACGCCGACGCTCTTCAACAGCGGCACCCGGCGCAGCCAGCTCTCCAGCTGCTACCTGACCACGGTGTCGGACGACCTCGAGGGCATCTACGAGGCGCTGAAGGAGAACGCGCTGCTGAGCAAGTTCGCCGGCGGGCTCGGCAACGACTGGACCAACGTCCGGGCCCTGGGCAGCTACATCAAGGGCACCAACGGCAAGAGCCAGGGCGTGGTGCCGTTCCTGAAGGTGGTCAACGACACCGCGGTCGCCGTGAACCAATGCTTCGCGCCGGACACGGGTGTCTACACCGCAGAGGGGGTCAAGCCGATCCGCGACCTGAAGGCCGGGGACCTCGTGCTCGGCAAGTCGGGCAAGTACCGCGAGGTGCAGCGACGCTTCGCCTACAACCAGGACGGGCCGATGGTCCGCGTGAAGGTCAAGCACGCGATCGACCCGATGCTCGTCACCTCCGGTCACCCGTTCTATGCCATCTGCGATGTGCCGATGGAACAGGCCGGCCAGCGCACGCTGGACTGGCTGACCAAGGGCAAGGTGCGCGCCGCGTGGGTCGAGGCGGCGCAGCTGAAGGCGGGCGACTACGTGGCGCAGGTCATTCCGACGGAGGTCGTGCATCAGCCCGGGTTGACCGAAGAGGATGCACGCCTCTACGGCATCCTGCTCGGCGATGGACATCTGTCGAAGGATGGTCTGCAGTGGGGTGTGTCGGGCAATCCGGCCAAGGACGAGCATCTCGACTTCGTGCGCGGGTACCTGGAAGCGCATGGCATCCACTATTGGCAGACGAAGCGCGGCGACAGCTACGCGCAGGTCCACTGGGCCTTCGGCCGCGGGGTGGTTCGCGATGCCACCACCGGGCGCATCGCCGGCGCCGGGGCGCCGACGATGCCCTTCGCCTTCGACGACATCTACGACGCCGAGGGCAACAAGCGAATTGCCCGCCGCTTTGCCCACCTGCCGCGGCCGCATACGCTGGCCCTTTTGCGCGGCCTGCTGGAAACCGACGGCGGGGTCTCGCGCGGCAAGGAGATCTACTTCACCAACACCTCGAAGCCGCTGGTCGAGGGGCTGCGCTATCAGCTTCTGCGCCTGGGTGTGCCGACGGCGGGGCAGTACCGCGAACGCCGGCAAGCCCATGACGCCGTGAGGTCCGACGGCTCGACCACGCGCTTCGAAGGGCTGACCAAGGCCTTCGACCTGCGCATCCCGGCGGTGCCGGAGGTCGCGGCGCTGGTTGGCTGCAAGCCGATCGTCAAGAAGAACTGGCTCGAGCTGGAAGGCAAGGTCTTCACCCGCGTGAAG
The DNA here is from genome assembly GCA_017302495.1 of Burkholderiales bacterium. GTDB lineage: Bacteria > Pseudomonadota > Gammaproteobacteria > Burkholderiales > Burkholderiaceae_C > Rubrivivax. Next base: position 6,764 of record JAFLDG010000156.1, on the reverse strand, counting down.
GCGGTCGAGCCGATCGCACCCTTGCCTTTCGTGTACGACCTGAGGGTGGAAACCGACGAGTCGTACATGACCGCCTCCGGGCTCGCCCACAACGGGGGCAAACGCAAGGGCGCGGTCTGCGCGTACCTCGAGACCTGGCACCTGGACATCGAGGAGTTCCTCGAGCTGCGCAAGAACACCGGCGACGACCGGCGGCGCACGCACGACATGAACACCGCGAACTGGATCCCCGACCTGTTCATGAAGCGGGTGATCGAAGGCGGCGACTGGACGCTGTTCAGCCCCAGCACCTGCCCCGACCTGCACGACAAGACCGGCCGGGCCTTCGAGGCGGCCTACGTCGGCTACGAGCAGAAGGTCGACCGCGGCGAGCTGAAGCTCTACAAGCGCCTGCCGGCCAAGGACCTGTGGCGCAAGATGCTGTCGATGCTGTTCGAGACCGGGCATCCGTGGATTACCTTCAAGGACGCCTGCAACCTGCGCAGCCCGCAGCAGCATGTCGGCGTGGTGCACAGCTCGAACCTGTGCACCGAGATCACGCTGAACACCGGCCCGGACGAGATCGCGGTCTGCAACCTCGGCTCGGTGAACCTGGCGCAGCACCTGACGGACGGCCCCGACGGCAAGGTCATCGACCAGGCCAAGCTGAAGCAGACGGTGGCGACCGCGATGCGCATGCTCGACAACGTGATCGACATCAACTACTACGCGGTGAAGAAGGCGCGCGACAGCAACCTGCGGCACCGCCCGGTGGGCCTGGGCGTGATGGGCTTCCAGGACGCGCTGTACCAGCTGCGCCTGCCTTATGCCAGCCAGGAGGCGGTCGAGTTCGCCGACCGCTCGATGGAGGCGCTGTGCTACCACGCCTACTGGGCCAGCACCGAGCTGGCCGAAGAGCGCGGCCGCTACTCGAGCTACCGCGGCAGCCTGTGGGACCGCGGCGTGCTGCCGCACGACTCGCTGGACCTGCTGGCCGGGTCGCGCGGCGGCTACGTCGAGGTCGACCGCAGCCAGACCATGGATTGGGACGCGCTGCGCGCGCGCATCGCCGCCCACGGCATGCGCAACAGCAACTGCGTGGCGATCGCGCCGACCGCGACCATCTCCAACATCATCGGCGTCGACGCGTCGATCGAACCCTGCTTCGGCAACCTGTCGGTCAAGAGCAACCTGTCCGGCGAGTTCACGGTCGTCAACGAGTACCTGGTGCGCGACCTGAAGAAGCTCGGCCTGTGGGACGAGGTGATGGTCATGGACCTGAAGCACTTCGACGGCTCGCTGCGCCGCATCGACCGCGTGCCCGAGGAGTGCAAGCGCCTGTACGCGACGGCGTTCGAGATCGACGCGGTCTGGCTGGTCGAGGCGGCCGCGCGGCGGCAGAAGTGGATCGACCAGGCGCAGTCGCTGAACATCTACATCGCCGGCGCGTCGGGCAAGAAGCTCGACGAGACCTACAAGCTGGCCTGGCAACGCGGCCTGAAGACCACCTACTACCTGCGCACGATGGGCGCGACGCATGCCGAGAAGTCGACCGTGCATGCCGGTGCGCTGAACGCGGTGCCCACCGGCGGCGGCCTCGGCGGCGGCGCGACCGCGGCGGGCGATGCAGCGGCCGGTGCCGTCGACAGCGACATCAAGTTCTGCGCGATCGACAACCCCGAGTGCGAAGCATGCCAGTGACCCGACAACGCGAAGCGTTGCGGCGCAGGCTCATGTCGCGCAGCGACGTGAAGCGAAGCGGGCCGCAGCCACAACCCGGAGTGCGAAGCGTGCCAGTAGCGCCGGTCGTCGCGCACGCGTCGATGGGCATCGATCGCGAAGGTCGCGCGACATGCCTTCGTCGAACGCGATGCGCACGTGCAACAACGCGATGCGCACGTGCGGCGGAATGTCAAGTAGTGCTTGGTGTCCCGACGCAACACTCACATAATTCGCGGCCATAGGAAGCGCACACGACATGCTGGTCTGGGAAGAAGAAGTCAGCCTCGCTCCGCAAGTTGCCCTCCAAGGCATCACGCCTGCACCCCACGGTGCGGCCGTGCGGCCGCCTCCCCCGCCGACGTCGGCTCCGACGCGCGCGGCGCCTTCGCCGGTCGATCTCCACCGGGTCAACGTCGCCGACAAGCGCGTGATCAACGGCAAGACCGACGTCAACCAGCTCGTGCCCTTCAAGTACAAGTGGGCCTGGGAGAAGTACCTCGCCACCTGCGCCAACCACTGGATGCCGCAGGAGATCAACATGTCGCGCGACATCGCGACGTGGAAGGATCCGAATGGTCTGACGGAAGACGAGCGCCGCATCATCAAGCGCAACCTCGGCTTCTTCGTCACCGCCGACTCGCTGGCTGCGAACAACATCGTGCTCGGCACCTACCGGCACATCACCGCGCCCGAGTGCCGGCAGTTCCTGCTGCGCCAGGCCTTCGAGGAAGCGATCCACACCCACGCCTACCAGTACATCGTCGAGTCGCTGGGCCTGGACGAGAGCGAGATCTTCAATGCCTACCACGAGGTGGCGTCGATCCGCGACAAGGACGAGTTCCTGATCCCATTCATCGACGCGATCATGGACCCGGCCTTCGTCACCGGCACGCCCGAGGCCGACCAGACGCTGCTGAAGAGCCTGATCGTCTTCGCCTGCCTGATGGAAGGGCTGTTCTTCTACGTCGGCTTCACGCAGATCCTGGCGCTCGGTCGGCAGAACAAGATGACCGGCGCCGCCGAGCAGTACCAGTACATCCTGCGCGACGAGTCGATGCACTGCAATTTCGGCATCGACCTGATCAACACCATCAAGCTCGAGAACCCGCACCTCTGGACGCCGCAGTTCAAGGCCGAGATCAAGGCCCTGTTCGAGCATGCGGTCGAGCTCGAGTACCGCTACGCCGAGGACACCATGCCGCGCGGCGTGCTGGGGCTGAACGCCTCGATGTTCAAGGGCTACCTGCGCTACATCGCCAACCGGCGGGCGACGCAGATCGGCCTCCCGCCGCTCTTCCCGAACGAGGAGAACCCGTTCCCGTGGATGAGCGAGATGATCGACCTGAAGAAGGAGCGCAACTTTTTCGAGACCCGTGTCATCGAGTACCAGACCGGTGGCACGTTGTCCTGGGATTGACGCCGCGGCCGCGCCGAACAACGCGAACAGCAGCCGCAGCGCCCCGAAGGGCTCGTCCAGCATCGACGCCAGAAGCGATGCGAAGGGCCCCGATCGCATTCGTCGCACCGCGGCGAACCACCGGCACCTCGGTGCCGGGGTGACCGTCGGGCGATGAATCGCCGCGTTGTATCGATCAGCGCGGTGTTTCCTGCAACTTGATCAAGGAGATCGTAATGGCAACTGCGAAGAAGGCTGCGGCCAAGAAGGCCCCGGCGAAGAAGGCGGCGGCGAAGAAGGCGCCGGCGAAGAAGGCCGCCGCGAAGAAGGCGCCGGCGAAGAAGGCCGCGGCGAAGAAGGCGCCGGCGAAGAAGGCCGCGGCGAAGAAGGCGCCGGCGAAGAAGGCCGCGGCGAAGAAGGCGCCGGCGAAGAAGGCCGCGGCGAAGAAGGCGCCGGCGAAGAAGGCGGCAGCGAAGAAGCCGGCGGCGAAGAAGGCCGCGAAGAAGGCGGCGAAGAAGGCCGCCCCGGCCGCCCCGGCTGCCCCCGCGGCGAAGACGGCGTTGAGTCCGGCGGCGGCCTGGCCGTTCCCGACCGGCAACAAGCCCTGAGCGATACCGCCGGCGCCTCGGCGCCGGCGTTTCGGTCACCGAGCCCGGCTGTGCCGGGCTCTTTTGTTTGGTTCCGGCACGGCGCTGCGCGCCTTCACATCGCTGGCGCGATATGAGCCTTCACCGCAACGGCTGCGCCGTTGTCGGCCCGTCAGCCCCGGCCCTGCCGCGCCACCGCCGCGGCGGCCTCGGCCACCGCCTGCGCGTCGCCGAGGTAGTAGCTGCGCAGCGGCTTCAGCGCCGCGTCGAGTTCGTACACCAGCGGGATGCCGTTCGGGATGTTGAGCCCGACGATCTCGGCGTCGCCGATGCCGTCGAGGTACTTGACCAATGCGCGCATCGAGTTGCCGTGCGCCGACACGAGCACGCGCTGCCCGCTGCGTACCGCGGGCGCGAGCACCTCGTGCCAGAACGGCAGCACGCGCGCGACGGTGTCCTTCAGGCATTCGGTCAGCGGCACTTGGTCGGGGCGCAGCGCGGCGTAGCGCCGATCGGTGCTCTCGCGGCGCGGGTCGTCGGCGGCCAACGCGGGCGGCGGCGTGTCGTAGCTGCGGCGCCAGACGAGCACCTGCTCGTCGCCGTACTGGCGGGCGGTTTCGGCCTTGTTCAAGCCCTGCAGCGCGCCGTAGTGGCGCTCGTTCAGCCGCCAGTCGTTGACCACCGGCAGCCAGGTGCGGTCCATCTGCTCGAGCGCGTGCCACAGCGTCCAGATCGCGCGCTTGAGCACCGAGGTGTAGGCGATGTCGAAGTCGTAGCCCGCGTCGCGCAGCAAGCTGCCGGCCTGCTGCGCCTGCCGCACGCCGGTGTCGGTCAGCGGCACGTCGGTCCAGCCGGTGAAGCGGTTGTCGAGGTTCCAGGTCGATTCGCCGTGGCGGATCAGGACGAGCTTGTGCATGGGAGGTCGTGCCACGAGGTGCCGGCCGGCAACGGGCGCGAATTCTATAATCCGCGCCCTTTCGATCTTGGCCCTTCGGGTGGGCGCCGATGCCGCTGGAATTCTTCGTCGAGAACTGGGTCCTGATCCTCGCCGCGTTCGTCTCCGGTGGGTTGTTGGTATGGCCGATGGTCGCCGGCGGGGCGGGCGGCGGCGCGGTTTCGACGACCGACGCGGTGCGGCTGATCAATCACGACAAGGCGGTGCTGATCGACGTGCGCGAACCGGCCGAGTTCGCGGCCGGGCATGCGGCCGGCGCGCGCAACGTGCCGCTCGCCGCCCTCGAGTCGAGCAAGCACCTGCCGGGCAACAAGGCGCTGCCGCTGGTCGTGGTGTGCGCGACCGGCGCCCGGTCGGCGCGCGCGGCCGCGCAGTTGCGCAAGGCCGGCTACGCGCAGGCGCGCTCGCTCGCCGGCGGCACCAACGCCTGGCGCGACGCGAACCTGCCGGTCGAGAAGTCGGCCTGAGGCGCGCGCCGCGACGCGCGCCGACATGGGCCGAGGCGCCGTGCGGGCATCGCCGCGGACCCAGAATCGCGCCTTCGCCGAACTTCGTTGACGCCATGAATCCGGTCCGGATGTATGCCACCGCCACCTGCCCGTACTGCCTGCGCGCGAAGGCGCTGCTGCAGCAGCGCGGCGTGCGCGAGATCGACGAGATCCGCGTCGACCTCGAACCGGACCGGCGCCGGCAGATGATCGAACGCACCGGCCGCTACACGGTGCCGCAGATCTTCATCGGCCAGACCCATGTCGGCGGCTGCGACGACCTGATCGAGCTGGACCGCCGCGGCGGCCTGCTGCCGCTGCTCGCTGGCGACTCCGCCTGAGCCGCGGGTCGCCGCCGCGAGGCGCTGGCGGATAATCCCGCGCCTGCCCTGCCGCGCCCGCCGCGCGCGGGCCCACCCACCCGCCGGAACCCATCATGGCCGACCAAGACCAGACCCCCGTCTTCCAGATCCAGCGCATGTACCTGAAGGATCTGTCGCTCGAGCAGCCGAACTCGCCGCAGATCCTGCTCGAGCAGCAGCAGCCGCAGGTCGAGATCAACCTGGCGATGGGCGCGGAGACGATCGCCGACGGCATCTTCGAGGTCACCGTCACCGCCACCGTCACGACCAAGGTCAAGGACAAGACGCTGTTCCTGGTCGAGGCCAAGCAGGCCGGCATCTTCGAGATCCGCCACGTGCCCGCCGACCAGTTGCAGGGCATCGTCGGCATCGTCTGCCCGCAGATGATCTATCCGTACCTGCGCGCGATCGTCTCCGACATCTGCACCCGCGCCGGCTTCCCGCCGATCGTGCTGTCCGAGGTCAACTTCCAGGCGATGTTCGAGGCGCAGCAGGCGCAGGCCAAGGCGCAGGCCGAGGGCGGCAACGGCGCGTCGCGCATCATCACCAGCGTGAACTGACGCCGCCGCGGCCCGCTCGCACGCCGTGAACGTCAGCGTGCTCGGCGCCGGCGCGTGGGGCACCGCGCTGGCGATCGCGGCCGCGGCGCGCAACACCACCCGGCTGTGGGTGCGCGATCCGGCGCAGGCCGAGGCGATGCGCGCCACGCGCCGCAACGCGCGCTACCTGCCCGAGGCGGCGCTGCCGGCGGCGCTCGAGATCGACAGCGACCATTCGCGCGCGCTGCAGCACGCACGGGCCGGGCTGCTCATCGTCGCGACGCCGATGTCGGCGCTGCGCGAGCGGCTCGCGGCGCTGCCGACTACGCAGCCGGTGCTGTGGCTGTGCAAGGGCTTCGAGGCCGGCAGCGGCGCGCTCGGCCACGAGATCGCGCGTGAACTGCATCCGCAGGCGGCCGCGGGTGTGCTCTCGGGGCCGAGCTTCGCGCTCGAGGTCGCGCGCGGCCAGCCGACGGCGCTGGTCGCCGCGAGCAGCGATGCCGCGCTGGCGCAAGCGGCGGTGCAGGCACTGCACGGAGAACAGCTGCGCATCTACCGCTCGTCGGATCCGGTCGGCGTCGAGGTCGGCGGCGCGGTGAAGAACGTGCTCGCGATCGCCACCGGCATGCTCGACGGGCTCGCCGCGCTCGGCGGCCCGGGGCCGCTGCCCGGGCTGAACGCGCGCGCCGCGCTGATCACCCGCGGCCTGGCCGAGATGACGCGGCTCGGCGTCGCG
>JAFLDG010000155.1 GCA_017302495.1 Burkholderiales bacterium | reverse complement strand
CCGCGCTGGCCGTGGTCGCGGCGCTGGGGCTCGCGCGGCCGGCGGCCGTGCAGGCACAGGCACAGGCACAGGCACAGGCGCAGCCGGCCGCGCCGGCGCTCGACGGCACCCGCACGATCACGCTGCACGCGCGCGACGGCAGCTCGGTGACGATCGGCAAGGTGCACTTCACCCCGGCGGCCGACGGCCGGGTCGGCTTCCGCATCGAGCGTGACACGGCGGCATTCACCGACCACTTCCTGTCGATGCGCGAGTTCAAGTGCGTCGAGGGCCGCGGCGAGATCCTCTGCCACGTGCCCTATCCGTACCCGCAGCCGGGGCTGGTGAGCGCCACCGACCTGGCCTGGCTCGAGCATTCGCTGCTGTTCATGTACAAGCTGCCGAGCGAGTTCGGCGCGAAGCTGTGGAACGGCATCTACTTCCGGCTCCAGCCCGCCCCTGGCGGCGGCTGGGTCGGCACGCCGCAGGCGGTGGATCTGAACCTGATCGGCGCGCCGCCGGCGCGGCCCGAGGTTCCGCCCTACGGCCCGGCGCGGCGCGACGACATCCGGCCTGGAGCGCGCTGGTTCGAACGGCTGACGATCGAGTGACCCTCGCCCCGCCGCGGCTCGGTGCCGCGTGCGGCGGTCAGTCGTCGGCGGCGTGGGGGCGCGGCGTGCGGAAGTGCCACCAGGGCAGCGCTCGGGTCAGCGACAGCACCTGGCCGGCGGACGGGCTGGCGGCGTAACCGGCGCGGCTGCTCGCTGCCTGGCGCCATGCCGGCGAGGCGAGCACCTCGCGCAGCGCGCGCACTGCGGGCTGCTCCAGCGCGTCGGCGAGGCAGACGAGGAAGTACTCCTCGTCGACCAGCGGGACGAAGCCCAGGCCCTCGGCGCGGGCTGCGGCCTCGAGGCCGAGGGCGGCATCGGCCTGGCCCGACGCGACCGCGGTGGCGGCCGCGAGATGGCTGTTCTCGACCGCGACGACGTTCAGCCGCGCCGGGTCCACGCCCGCGGCGTGGGCCAGGGTCTGCCCGAGCAGGTAGGTGCCCGAGCCCGGTTCGCGGCTGGCCAGGCGCCGCTGCTGCCCCGCCAGGTCGGCGATGCCGCCGATGCGCAGCGGGTTGCCGGGCGCGACCATCAACCCCTGGCAACGGCGCATGCCGCCGATCAACTTGTGCCGCCCGGGCACGAGCAGGGCCTTCAGCGCCTGCGCGTAGATCTCGCTGCGTTCGAGCTGCAGCGGCGCATGGAAGCCGGCGACGATGCAGCGCCCCTGCGCGAGCGAACGCAGCGCGTCCAGGCTGCCGGCGAAGCGCAGTTCCAGGTGCAGCCGCTGCTGCTCGGCCGCCAGCGCCTGCAGCGTCGGCAGCAGCAGGTCGTGGCTGGCGTCGATGCGCAGCACCTGGCGGCTGCCGTCGAGCGCCTCGTCGAGCACGCGCTGCAGCTCGTGGCGCAGCGCCTCGAGGTGCGGCGCCATGCGCACGCGCGCGCGGCGCTCGGCCCACAGCAGCCGCTCGGCGAAGGGCGTCAGCCGCGCCGGCTGGCCGCGCGCCCAGACGACCAGCGGCTCGCCGAGTGTCTCCTCCCACTGCTTCAACCGGCCCCAGAGGTGGCGGTACGACAGGCCGAGCGCGACCGCGGCCTGCTGGATCGACCCGGCGGCGGCGAGCGCGGACAGCAGGTCGAACAGCGGGTTGTCGATGTCGGCGCCGTGCTGGCTCGGCGCGCCGAAGCGGTACTGGAGCTGGACGCCGCGGTGCCTCATAGACCTGGGGGTGCCAACGGGAGACTGGCCTCTAACCCAGTTGGCCACCCCGTCGGCGGCCTCGTGCACCACAGTCAAGTGCTTGGGCTACCAAAGGCCCCTCCAAGGTGCGGCCGTTCATGTCAGGTTGAACGACAGCAGAGTCTCGAGCAAATGTGGCTTTGCCACTTTGCTTGACCCCCGCAGGGGGCGGGCTGGGCGCAGCCCGGCCCTGGGGGCGCTCAGCAGTCATCCGGGTCACCAGAGTTGCTCCGCTTGCTGCATTGTTTGGAACGGTCTCGAAGCGCCGGCTTAGATTAAGCTCCCCCTTCTCGGTGGAATTGTTTGAACCCACGATAAATCCAGCCGATGGACCAGCCCAATGCATACATCACCAAGACTGTGACAAGCCAAACGATAAAGGCCTTCCCGACTACCGCTATCTGCTCGCGTACTAGACGTTCAGATTTCTTCTCATATCGGTCGTCGATGTCCTTGAAGTCGATATCCTGAAACGGATTCTTGCCCATCCACCTTTCCTGAATCCGCTTCACGATTTCTCGATCCGTCAGATCGGCATAGGATGCGCGGATATCCTGCGCGGGCAGGCCTTGGATAGACGGATCCAGGCTTCTGATGCTATCGATGGTCTCAAGAGCGTAGCTACGGTCAAGGTGTTCCTGAGTAGGAACTGAGTCGCGAGCCCGTAGCGCAATGAACACAGCATAGATGACTGCAGCCACGACCCACATTCGTTGCCATCCTGAGAGTTGCTTGCGCGCGGACATGAATCCGAATCCACCGAAGATGAGGACTAACGCAATCGGCGAGTTGCGGCGCCAAGCTCCGCGTGTTGTAAAGTTGCCTGTTAAGCGAGGACTAATGCGGTGTAGGTGGGGTTGAGACTGCGGACGTGCGCCACTGCGAGAGTGACGGTATACAGCGATCGCGAAAGCGGTCCCCCGCGATCAGAAGCTCGACGCGAACTACCGATCCGGAGGGGATTCGCGTGTACTCGGCATACTCGATGGTCTCCTCAGGTGCGAGGTTCAAGTACGGGTTCGCTCGATCCACCATTTCCCAGTCGAGGTAGGGCGGCTGAGGGTCAAAGATCACGCGGGTGATGCCTTGCAAGGGCAAGCAGACTGTCCGGCCCTCAGCCGGATCGAGCTGCGTGATTCGCAACTCAGCGCGAAGGATGCGCAGTGCATCCGTCTTCCCCTTTGCTAGAGCGACCTTGATGATCAATCGATCTTCCTCGCCAACGACGCTCTCTCGTGTCAGTTCGAGCTTCGGGCTTAGGTTGAGAAGCAGCCAGCCTGCGAAAACCTTGTATCCAAAGTAGAGGAGCGCGCCACCCGCGGCCAAGACGGTTACTGCATCCTTGACCACCGCGAGGATGGCTGCAAACGAACACGTCGTGCTCATGGGCGCGCGCGCCCGATCCTGCCAGGCCTAGAAGCACAGCCGTTGCGCCCAGTGCCCCGACGTTTCATTCGGACATGGTAGCAAGCAGTAGCTTCGGCCGATCAGGCGGGAGGCGGCCTGAGTCGGCGTGAAGTTGCCCGTCCATCAACTGAATCGATCGTAAGGAGCGCTCACCCGCCGCCGCGCTGCATGTACAGGTCGAAGGTGCGCATGAAGGCCTGGCGCGCGTCCTCGCTCACGCGGTCGTCGAAGTCGAACCGCGCCGCCAGCCGCGGCAGCCGCGCCAGCGCGATCTGGCGCGGCGGCAGCACCTGCCAGTCGAGCTGCAGCCGGCCCTCACCGATCGTCACGGTGGCCCGGCCGGACCCGAGGTCGAGCGCATGCCCGTGCACCGCCCGCGGCAGCCACGACAGCCACTCGGCTTCGGTGCAGCCCATCTCGCGCTCGAAGGCGCGCGCATAGAACGACTGCACCGGCGGCCGCTTCAGCCGCCGGCCACCGGCGGCCAGATCGCGAGCACGTCGCCTTCCTTCAGCGGCTGCGTGGCCCACTGCTCCGGCGCGATGTAGACGCCGTTGACCAGCACCAGCTTGACGATCTTCATCGGCAGGTTGAAGGGCTGCATCGCCTGCAGGACGGTCGTCCCCTCGGGCAGCTCGAGCGGCATCGCGTTGCCGACCCTGGCCTCGTGCGGCAGGTACTGCGTCAACCCGGCGTAGAGCTTGAACGTGATCTGCATGCCGGGAATGGTGCCTCAACGGTAATGGGCATGCGCGGCCTGGGCCTGGGCCGCGTCGAGGTAGGCCGCCATCAGCTGCGTCGGGTCGGCGAGCAGCCGGTCCTTCCACTCGCCGAGGTGCACCCGGCCCTCGACCAGGCCGCGCATCACGCCGACGTGCTGCGTCCAGCCGATCGCGTTGCAGCCGACGAGCCGGTCGCCGCTGAACTGCAGGCTCAGGTGCCGGCCGCCGGTGGCGGCGTCGGGCTCGGTCAGCTCGACGTGCTCGCCGCCGGGCAGGCCTTCCCAGTGGCCGAAGCTGGCCGAGATCAGGCCGAGCGTGTCGAGCACGTTGATCTGCGTCACGCCCTTCAGCTCGGCGGCCTGGCCGACCATGTTCAGCGCCGCCACGCGCGCCTGGTCGGCGGCGTTCGGCTGGATCGCGCTGACGATCGTCGTGCCGCTGACCTTGTCGAAGGCCTCGGCGCAGTCGCCGGCGGCATAGACGCCGGGCACGTTGGTCTGCAGGTGCTCGTCGGTCAGCACGCCGACCAGGCAGCGCACGCCGCTGTGCTCGAGGAAGCCGATGTTCGGCTTGACGCCGGTGGCGCTGATCACCAGGTCCGCGTCCAGCACCTGGCCGTCGGACAGCTTGACCTTCATCGCACCGGAGGCTTCGCGGTCGATGCGCTCGACGCGCGCGCCGGTGTGCACGTCGACGCCCTTGCGCTGGCACCACGCCTTGATCATGCCGCCGGCGGTGGGCCCCATCATGCGCGGCACCATGCGGTCGCCCATCTCGACCACGCTGAGCTTGACGCCGCGCGCGGCCAGCGCCTCCATGATGATGCAGCCGATGAAGCCGGCGCCCATCTGCAGCACGCGCGCGCCGGGCTTGGCCTTGGCCTCGATCGCGCGGGCGTCGGCCAGCGTCCAGCAGCTGTGCACGCCGGGGCCGGCGACGCCCGGGATCGGCGGCGTCGCCGGCGACGAGCCGGTGGCGATCAGCAGCCGGTCGTAGCCGACGCTCGAGCCGTCCTCGAGCTTGACGGTGCGCGCGGCGGTGTCCAGGCCGACCGCGCGGCCGCGCTGCAGGCCGATGCGCAGCTTCTGGTAGTGGTCGCCGGCGTGGCGCAGGTGCGTGCCCGATTCGGCGATGTCGCCGATCAGCAGGTAGGGGATCGCCATGCGCGAATAGGGCGCCTCGGGCTCGTCGCCGACGATCAGGATCTGGTCGTCGGGGGCGTGCTTGCGGATCGTCTCCGCGGCGATGACGCCGGCCGGGCCGGCGCCGAGGATCACGTGCTTCATTCGACTTGCTCCAGAAACGAGGAAGGCGGTGCGAGCACCGCCTTCCGGGTCAGCCGCGGCGGATCACAAGCCGAGCCGCGCGCGCGTCTCGGGCTTCAGCGTGCCGTCCGGGTTCCAGCCGCGTGCCTCGTAGTACTTCGGCAGCATCTCGGGCACCTTGCTCACCAAGCCCTTGGCCGGGCCGGTCTTGGCCGCTTCGGTGACCAGCCGCTTCGGCAGCTGGTCGTCCTTCGCGGTGAAGCCGGCGCGGTTGTTGAAGTCGCGCTCCATGTTCCAGATGCGCTCGCCGATCAGCGCGACGTTCTCGAGCGTGAACTCCGGCCCGCAGGCCGGCGCGAGCTGGTCGGCCAGGTCGGGCAGGCCCCAGGCAAAGGTCGTGAACACGCACAAGCCCGCCGAGTCGTAGGCCGCGGTCGCGTCCTGGAAGGCCTTGAGCAGTTCGGGCTTGCCCTCGGCGGTCAGCGGGTCGGTCTTCACCGGGATGCCGGCCACTTCGCTCGCCACCGTGTAGCCGCGCAGGTGGCAGCCGCCGCGGTTGCTGGTGGCGTAGCCGAGGCCGATGCCCTGGATGCCGCGGCCGTCGTAGGCCGGGAACTCCTGGCCCTTGCACGACATCGACAGGTCCGGGTGGCCGTACTTCGCGGTCAGCCGCTTCGAGCCTTGACCGATCTCCTTGCCGAAGCCCTCGCCCTTGGCCGTGGCGTCGGCGAAGAACGCCAGCGCGCGCGCGCTGCCGAACGGCGCCTCGATGCCGAGCTGCTCCTTCGTCAGCACGCCCATCTCGTACAGCTCCATCACCGCGCCGACGGTCGCGCCGAAGCTGATCGGGTCCATGCCCTGCTCGTTGCAGATCACGTTCGCGTACTGCAGCGCGTCGAGGTCGTTCACGCCGTTGGCCGCGCCCAGTGACCAGGCCGCCTCGTACTCCAGGCCGCCGGAGGCGCCCCAGTACTGCGGCTTGTTCTCGACCGTGAAGTGGCCCTTGTCGATCGACTGGATGCGGCCGCAGGCGATCGTGCAGCCGAAGCAGGCCTGGTTCGTGATCAGCGGCTTCTTGCCGTCGGTGGCGCGCGGCGTGGCCATCGCCTCGGCCGAAATGTCCTTCGCGCCCTCGAACTGCACGTCGCGGTGGTTGCGCGTCGGCAGCGCGCCGACCTCGTTGATGATGTTCATCAGCACCTGCGTGCCGTAGGTCGGCAGGCCCTGGCCGGTGAGCGCGTTCTCGGCGAGGATCTTCTTCTTCGCCTTGGTCACCGCCATGAAGGCCTTCGGGTCGGCGAGGTTGCCCACGCCCTTGGTGCCGCGCACCGCGATCGCCTTCAGGTTCTTGCTGCCCATCACCGCGCCGACGCCCGAGCGGCCGGCCGCGCGGTGCAGGTCGTTCACGACCGCGGCGAACAGCACCTGGTTCTCGCCCGCGAGGCCGATGCTCGAGACGCGGATCAGCGGATCCTGGTGCTGCTTCTTGATCGTCTCCTCGGTGTGCCAGACGCTCTGGCCCCACAGGTGCGCCGCGTCGCGCAGCTCGGCGGTGTCGTCGCTGATCGACAGGTACACCGGCTTCGGCGACCTGCCCTCGAAGATCACCATGTCCCAGCCGGCCATCTTCAGCTCGGCGCCCCAGTAGCCGCCGGAGTTGCTGCAGGCGATCGCGCCGGTCAGCGGACCCTTGGTGACGACGGTGTAGCGCCCGCCGGTGGATGCCATCGTGCCGGTCAGAGGCCCGGTGGCCCAGATGATCTTGTTCGCCGGCGACAGCGGGTCGACCTTCGCGTCGACCTCGCCGACGAGGTACTTCGTCGCCAGCCCGCGCGAGCCGATGTACTCGCGCGCCCATTGCATGTTCAGCGGTTCGGACTTGACCGTGCCGTCGGTCAGGTTCACGCGCAGGATCTTTCCAGCCCAGGACATCGCTCGTTCCTCCAGTGGTTCAGGCCGCGGTCGGTTGGTTGCCGAGCTTGTCGGCCCAGACCTTCATCTTGTCCAGGCCGGTCCAGTTGGCGTCGATGTAGGTGATCGCGCCGGTCGGGCAGGCGTCGGCGCAGGCCGGCTCGCCGCCGCACAGGTCGCACTTCTGGACCTTGCCGGTCTCCTGCACGTAGTTGATCGTCCCGAACGGGCAGGCGATCGTGCAGACCTTGCAGCCGACGCAGGTGGTCTCGCTGACCACCTTCGCGCCGGTCAGCTTGTCGATCGTGATCGCCTCGACCGGGCAGGCGTGCAGGCACCAGGCTTCGTCGCACTGCGTGCAGGTGTAGGGCACCTTGCGGCCGGTGGCGTGGAAGTCGAAGACCTTGATGCGCGACTTCGCCGGCGCCATGACACCGTAGTTCTCGAACGCGCACGCCATCTCGCACTGGAGACAGCCGGTGCACTTCTCGGCGTTGATGTGCAGGCTTTTCTGCATGACGGGGACTCTCCGCGGGCGGTCGTGGGACGGCAGGCCTGCGCCGGCACGACCGGCAGGCCCGCGCGCAGGTAGGAGATGATGTTCATACCCCTACCCGGCGACCACCTAGGCCAAACCCGTAGACCGGGCGCCGGTCCGGGCCGGTGTGTCAGCCTGGAGCGCCTACCCCGTCAGCGCCCGGCGTTCGGGAAGAACAGCTGCTCGCCGCCGATCTTGTAGGCGGCGATCGCCCGCTGCCCCGCCGGCGAAACCACCCAGTCGGCGAAGTCCTGGGCCAGCGCCGCCTTGACGTGCGGATGCTTCGCCGGGTTGACCACCATCACGCCGTACTGGTTGAACAGGCTCTTGTCGCCCTCGACCAGGATCGACAGCTCGCCCCGGTTCTTGAAGCTCAGCCAGGTGCCGCGGTCGGCCAGCACGTAGGCGTTGGTCGCGGCCGCCATGTTCAGCGCCGGGCCCATGCCGCAGCCGCACTCCTTGTAGCCGGCGGGCTTCGCCGCGGCCGGGTCGACGCCGGCGGCTTTCCACAGCCGCAGCTCGGCGGCGTGGGTGCCGCTCTTGTCGCCGCGCGAGACGAAGGGCTGGCCGCCCGCGGCGAGCTTCTTCAGCGCCGCGGCGATGTCGTTGCCCCTGGCGCCGGCCGGGTCGGCCTTCGGCCCGATCAGCACGAAATCGTTGTACATGACGTTGCGGCGCTGGGTCGCGAAGCCGTCGGCGACGAACTTCTCCTCGGCCGCGGTGTCGTGCACGAAGACGACGTCGGCGTCGCCGCGCCGGCCCTGGTCCAGCGCCTGGCCGGTGCCGACCGCGACCACGCGCACGTCGATCCCGCTGGCCTGCTTGAACGCGGGCAGCAGGTGCGCGAACAGGCCCGACTGCTCGGTCGACGTGGTCGACGCCATCACGATGAAGCGCGCGTCCTGCGCCTGCACGGCGGCGGGCGCCCACAGGGCCGCCGCGGCGGCTGCACCGGCGAAGGCGAGGCCGATGCGCCGCATCCGGCGGTCCGGGCTCAAGTCGACCATGCGAGTTCTCCCTTGAGGAACAGCAGCGCCGCGTCGGGCAGGCCCGCGCCGGCGAAGAAACGCCCGACCTCGACGTCGGCCAGCAGCCGGCCCGCGTCGAGACAGACGACACGCGAGGCCAGGCGCTTGGCCTGGCCCAGGTTGTGGGTGCTCATCACGATCGTGATGCCGTCGGCGGCGACCTCGGCGATCAGCGCCTCGACCTCGCGCTTCGCGCCCGGGTCCAGGCTCGCGGTCGGCTCGTCGAGGAACAGGATGTCGGGCTGCAGCGCCCAGGCGCGTGCCAGCGCCAGCCGCTGCTGCTGGCCGCCGGACAGCTCGCGCGCCGGCCGGCGGGCCAGCCGCGCCAGGCCGACGCGCTGAAGCGCGGTCGCGCAGCGCGCGGCGTGCTCGGCGCGCGGCACGCCGCGCAGCCAGAGCCCGACGCGCACGTTCCACGCCGCCGGCAGGTGCAGCAGGAAGGGGCGCTGGAACAGCATCGCCGCCACCGGCGGCCGGCCCTCCGGCTGCAGCGGGTGCGCGCGGCGCTCGCCGCTGCCCGGCAGCAGGCCGTGCAGCAGCCGCAGCAGCGTGGTCTTGCCCGAGCCGTTCGGGCCGACCAGGACCATCCGGTCGCCGCGGTGCAGCGTCAGGTCGATGCCCTGCAGCGCCCGGGTGTGGCCGAACGCGATGCCGGCGCTGCGCAGCGTGACCAGCGGCGCCGGTGGCGCCGCCACCGGCCGCGCCACGCCATGCGGCAGATCGGCCGGTTTCACGC
>JAFLDG010000154.1 GCA_017302495.1 Burkholderiales bacterium | reverse complement strand
TTCGGGATCGAATCGGCGAAGGCGCCGACGAACGGGGCGAGGACGACGTAGAACAGCGCGAACATCGGCACCAGCGCGGCCCGCTGCCACTCGGCGGCACAGGGCCGCGCTGGCAGAATGGTCCGCGCCCCGCCCGACCCGCCCTCGCCACGCGCCGATGCCCCGCCCGATCGAAGCGTTGATCCACACCGGCGCGCTCGCGCACAACCTGGCGCGCGCGCGCGCCGCCGCGCCCGACGCCAAGGTCTGGGCGGTGGTCAAGGCCAACGCCTACGGCCACGGCATCGAACGCGCCTTTGCCGGGCTGCGCGGCGCCGACGGCTTCGCGCTGCTCGACCTGGCCGAGGCCGAACGGATCCGCGCCCTCGGTTGGCGCGGCCCGGTGCTGCTGCTCGAGGGCTGCTTCGAGGCGCGCGACCTGGAGCTGTGCTCACGGCTGAACCTGTGGCACGTGGTGCACCGCGACGCGCAGATCGACTGGCTCGCGCAGCACAAGACGCACCAGCCGCACCGCGTGTTCCTGAAGCTGAACAGCGGCATGAACCGGCTCGGCTTCGCGCCCGCGGCCTGTCGCGCGGCCTGGGCCCGGCTGGACGCGCTGCCGCAGGTGGCCGAGGTCTCGCTGATGACGCACTTCGCCGACGCCGACGGCGCGCGCGGCATCGCGCACCAGGTCGCGGCTTTCGCCGACGCGACGCGCGACCTGCCCGGCGAGCGCAGCCTGGCCAACAGCGCGGCGACGCTGCGCCATGCGCAGGCCGCCGGCGTCGCCGCCGACTGGGTGCGCGCCGGCATCATGAGCTACGGCAGCGCGCCCGACTACCCCGAGCACGACCTCGCGCACTGGGGCCTGCGGCCGGCGATGACGCTGCGCGCGCAACTGATCGCGGTGCAGCCGCTGCAAGCCGGCGACACCGTCGGCTACGGCAGCAGCTTCCGCGCCGACGCGCCGATGCGCATCGGCATCGTCGCCTGCGGTTATGCCGACGGTTATCCGCGCCACGCCGCCAGCGGCACGCCGGTGCTGGTGGACGGCGTGCGCACGCGCACCGTCGGCCGGGTGTCGATGGACATGCTGGCGGTCGACCTGACGCCGCTGCCGCAGGCGCAACCAGGCAGCGAGGTCACGCTCTGGGGCGTGGCCGGCAACGGCGCGGTGCTGGCGATCGACGAGGTCGCGCACGCCGCGGGCACGATCGGCTACGAGCCGATGTGCGCGCTGGCCGCCCGCGTGCCGGTGCGGGTGGTGGACTGAAAGCACGGGCGGCCGAACGCGGCTATCGTCGCGGCCGCGGCAACCACGACACCGGAGGAAAAGCCATGGGTCTGATCGGCACGATCATCGTCGGCGGCATCGTCGGCGCGCTCGCGCGCTTCGTGATGCCGGGCGAGCAGAAGATGGGCTGGATCCTGACGATCCTGCTCGGCATCGGCGGCTCGGTCGTCGCCGGCTTCATCGGCGGCGCGATCGGCTGGTACCAGCCGGGGCAGGGCGCGGGCTGGATCGCGTCGGTACTGGGCGCGGTGCTGCTGCTGTTCGTCGTCGGCAAGCTGCGCAAGTGAACGGCCCCGCCGGCGCGGGCGGGCCGGGGCTGCTCGAACGGCTGCGCGCCGACGCCCGCTTCGAGCCGCTGCGCGCGTCCGGTCCCGGCGGCCAGAACGTGAACAAGGTGTCGAACGCGGTGCAGTTGCGCTTCGACATCCGGGCGTCGTCGCTGCCCGGCGCCGTCAAGGCGAAGCTGCTGGCGCGCCCCGACCAGCGCATCAACAGTGAAGGCGTGATCGTGATCCGCGCGCAGACGCACCGCAGCCTGCCGCGCAACCAGGCCGATGCGCTGGCGCGGCTGCACGCGCTGGTCGAGCAGGCCGCGGCGCCCGAGCGGCCGCGGATCGCGACCAAGCCGACCGTGGCTGCGAAGCGCCGGCGCCTGGACGACAAGGCCCGGCGCGGGCAACTGAAGGCCGCGCGGCGGCGCGGCGCCGAGTAGCCCGGCCGGCCGCCGCGGCGGCATGGGCCTGTACGTGCCCCCGGCGCCACAATGCCGCCGATGGCACGCGACCGAACCGAATACGTCTGCACCGCCTGCGGCGGCACGAGCCCGAAGTGGCTCGGCAAGTGCCCGCACTGCGAAGCCTGGAACACGCTGCAGGAGCAGCGCGCCGACGCACCCGGCAGCCACCGCTTCCAGGCGGTCGCGGGCACGCAGGCGGTGGCCACGCTGTCGGAGATCGTCGCGGCCGAGCTGCCGCGCACGCCCACCGGCCAGGAGGAGCTGGACCGCGCGCTCGGCGGCGGCATCGTCGCCGGCGGCGTGGTGCTGATCGGCGGCGACCCCGGCATCGGCAAGAGCACGCTGCTGCTGCAGGCGGCCGACAGCCTGTCGCGCACCTCCCCGCCGGGCCGCGCCCCGGCGGGCGGTGGCCCGGGGCTGAAGGTGCTGTACGTGACCGGCGAAGAGAGCGGCGCGCAGGTGGCGCTGCGCGC
This sequence comes from Burkholderiales bacterium, assembly GCA_017302495.1. Classification (GTDB taxonomy): domain Bacteria; phylum Pseudomonadota; class Gammaproteobacteria; order Burkholderiales; family Burkholderiaceae_C; genus Rubrivivax. Next base: position 7,011 of record JAFLDG010000154.1, on the reverse strand, counting down.
GCGCCGGCTGGGCCTGCCCGGCGAACGCGTGCGCGTGCTGGCGGAGATCCAGCTCGAGAAGATCGTGCAGGCGCTGCGCACCGAGGCGCCGGCGTTCTGCGTGATCGACTCGATCCAGACCCTGTACTCCGACGCGCTGACGTCGGCGCCGGGGTCGGTGGCGCAGGTGCGCGAGTGCGCGGCCCAGCTGACGCGCCACGCGAAGGCCAGCGGCACCGCGCTCGTGCTCGTCGGCCACGTGACGAAGGACGGCACGCTCGCCGGGCCGCGGGTGCTCGAGCACATCGTCGACACGGTGCTGTACTTCGAAGGCGACACGCATTCGAGCTTCCGCCTGGTGCGCGCGATCAAGAACCGCTTCGGCGCGGTGAACGAGATCGGCGTGTTCGCGATGACCGACAAGGGGCTGAAGGGCGTCGCGAATCCGAGTGCGATCTTCCTGTCGACGCACGGCGAGCCGGTGCCGGGCTCGTGCGTGCTGGTCACGCTCGAAGGCACGCGGCCGCTGCTGGTGGAGGTGCAGGCGCTGGTGGACTCCGGCGGCCCGAGCCCGCGCCGGCTGTCGGTGGGGCTGGATCGCGACCGGCTGGCGATGCTGCTCGCGGTGCTGCACCGCCACGCCGGCGTGTCGTGCATGGACCAGGACGTGTTCGTGAACGCGGTCGGCGGGGTGCGCATCGCCGAGCCGGCGGCGGACCTGGCGGTGCTGCTGGCGATCCGCAGCAGCCTGGCGGCCAAGCCGCTGCCGCGCGGCTTCGTCGCCTTCGGCGAGGTCGGCCTGGCCGGCGAGGTCCGGCCCGCGCCGCGCGGCCAGGAGCGGCTGCGCGAAGCAGCCAAACTCGGTTTCTCGGTCGCGGTGGTGCCGCAGGCCAACGCGCCGAAGAAGCCGATCGAGGGCCTGGCGATCCACCCGGTTCGGCGCATCGACGAGGCGATCGATGCGGTGCGCGGCCTGGGATGAGGCCTGTGTGCCTGCGCGTTCAAACGCTGCGTTGCGGATTTCGCTTCCGGCCAGCAGCGGGTGCGGGTGAACGGCCGGTCCGCGGCATGTGGTCCATGCTTCGTCAGTCTCCGACCAGATCATCGACTCCCGGGGTTACCTGCATCGGGGCGACTGAAGCCCCGACCCTGGAATCGAACAGGTAGGCGTCGATGTCGCTGGCACCGTCGCCGCGATCGATCAACGCGCCGAAGGCGCAGTAGGCGCCGCCATGGCACTCCAGGTGGCCGCGGCTGTGATCGATCAGGTCAGCGATGGAGCAGAAACCGTCGCCGCCGTACTGATCGCAGAACGCGGTCAGGGACAGCACGCCGAAGACGGTGCCGAGCGTTCGCCGGGCGCTGCCGTCGGCTGCCTTGCGCAGGCTGAGGACCGCGTTGCCGCCGCTCAGCGTCACCCTGACAACCGACGCCGGCGCGTTGTCGAAGTCGGCGTCGTAGTCGAAGGCGGCGGGCATGGTCACGCCCGAGAAATAGGCGTTCGGCGTATCCAGGACGCTGCTTCCATCGGCTGCAATCTGCCGTGCGGTGACCGGGATCGGACGGGTATAGCCGGTGACGTTGGTGTAGACCTGACCGCTGCCGCCCACGGCCACCAGTTCGTTGTAGCCGCCGGTCGCCAGGCTCACCAGGCCACCCCCCGTCTTGAGCACGGACTGCACGCCGTAGTCGGAGTCGAACACGACGCGGTCCATCGCGGCATTGGTGCGCATTCCGTAGAGACCGAAGTCGAGGGCCGCCAGCGTCTGCACGGCGGCAGGCCCCGAGGCGTCGTGCGGAACGCGCAGGATCGTCCGCCCATCCTGGAAGTAAAAGTGGGTCAGGTCGGCGGTGCCGCGGGAGAGGTGACTTTCGTCGGGGCCGGTCGCCGCAAAGGTATGCAGGGGACCCACCAGGCTGAGGCCGTTGCCCGGCCGGTCGTATCGATACAGCTGTTGTACCGACGTTCCTGCGGGGGTCAGCTTGAAATAGAAGTAGGCCGGAAGCTCCTTGTAGTGGCGGTAGAAGGAACCGCCGAACGTGCCGGTGTCGGCAAGCGGCATGACCAGCTGACGAGACCCGAATCCCGCGCTACGGTGGACCATGGCGGGCCCGCTGCCTGCCGGGTTCTTCTCGATGGTCAGCAGCCCGGCGATGGTGCCGGTCGCGGTGAGGTTGGCGAACAGATTCCTCAGGCCGGCTGGGGACTTGCCGGGCTGGTCCTGCGGTGTATCCACGCGGACGGCGGTGAAGACGTCATCGCCGGTGAAGCAGGTTCGATCCGGACCGGACCTGACGGTCAGAACCCAGGTCCTGGCCGGGGTGCGAACGCTCCGGGCGTCCTGGACGACGTCGCAGAAGTCGGCATGCAGCGATACGCGGCGGGGTGTGCGATCGTCCGCATCTCCCAAGCCGACGGTGAACAGCTGCTGCCCCTTGAAGTAGCCCAGCAGGCTGTTCTCCACGCCGCTCCGACGTCCACCCGAGAGGGTGCCCTTCCTGAGCACGCCGAAAGACGCGCCGGGCGGCAGGCCGCTGTCCACGGTCACCGGGTTGGTCGTGGACATCGGCCGGGCGGGGTCGAACAGCCGTACATCGCCATGGCGCGAAACCACGGGCTCCAAGGGCGCGCCCACGGCGCTTCCCCAGGCGAACGAGAGGGCCGCGAAGAGGAAGTGGGCGCGCTTCATATCGTTCCTCCTGCATCACGACCCGCCGAGGGGCAATGCCCGACGCAGGTACCTGATGTGAACCAGCCCCTACGCGCTTTGCGCTCCGGTGCCGGGCATGCAGGCCCGGCCGGCTGGGCAGGCGTCGCGGGTGGCGCCTCGACGCCATGGACAACCGGAGTCGTTATGATCTCATCGCTGACGGCAGGATGTCGACAGCCTGCCCCGGGGGTTGCGTCCTCGGCCCCGCAAGCCCTCGCAGAAGGCGGTCGCGCGAACTCCCCGCACGCGGCATCGAGGCCGAGCCTGGCACACTCGGCCACCGCCTGTGGCGAGACATCGAGCACCGCGCCCGTTCCTCCAGTCGCGCATCGATTACCCCTTGTGAACCGCGACGCCCCCCTCGTGTCAAAGACCCGGTCGTGATCGACGAACAACCCGGCACCCGGAGGACGAAGCATGTGGAAGCGCCTGTCGCTGCTGTGGTCGGTGATCCGCGGGGACGCCCGGCTGCTGTGGTTCGCGCTGCGCCACCCGCTGGCCCCGCGCTGGCTGAAGCCGGCGGTCGCCGGGGTGGCGCTGTACCTGCTGTCGCCGCTGGACCTGCTGCCGGAGGCGCTGCCGGTCCTCGGCGTCGTCGACGACCTGGTGCTGGTGCCGCTGGCGCTGTCGTTCATCGTGCAGCGGCTGCCGGCGCCGCTGCGCGCCGACTTCGCGCGCCGGCGCGCCTGACGGCGCCATCGGTGCCGGAGCGCGCGTTCGCGCCCGGTTCGCGGCGTCAGCCTCGGTCGGCCGCGCGCCGCCAGACGATGTCGTAGATCGAGCCGACGCCCGGTCGCGTCGCGAAGCGGTGGCGCGCGTGCTCGACGAAGCCGTGCTCGGCGAAGAAGCGCTCGACGTCGGTGAGCAGGCAGCCGCCGGCGTAGGCCTCGAAGTCGGCCACCTCGACCTTCACGAAACGGAAGTGCGGCAGCAGCGGCGCGGCGCCGCGCAGCACCAGCAGCTCCGAGCCCTGGGTGTCCAGCGCCAGGAAGTCGTAGTCCGACGGCCGCAGCTGCAACCGCTCGAAGAGCGACGGCAGCGAATCGCTGCGCAGCCGCACCGTGCGCTCGTAGCGCACCTCCGGCCACAGCTCGGCGTGCCGCTTCATCGGCAGGATCGACGACGAGCCACCCCGGTTGCTGGCCACGTGCAGCTCGTGTTCCTCGCCGGCTTTCTCGGTGATCAGCGCCTGCACCGCCCGCTGCCCGGGCAGGTGAGCGATGTTGCGCTGCAGGACCGCGAACACCTCGGGGATCGGCTCGACCCAGAGCACGCGCAGGCCGCGCTTGAAGTACAGCCGCCGCTCCTGGCCGATGTTCGCGCCGACGTGGATCACGCCGTGCACCTGCTTCAACCACGGCTCGTGGTCGATCCAGAACGGCCGGTCGATCAGCCGGCGGCGCAGCGTGCGGACGATGCCCACGAGCCGTGCCGTTCGTCGCGCCGCTACGCCGATACCGGCGCGGCGCGGCGCACGAGCCCCTGGTCGGCCGCGATCGCGTCGACCAGCGTGTGCGTGAACTGCTCGTTGCCGAAGCGCATCGCGGCCGGACTGCGCAGGTACGCGGCGATCGCGGCCTGGTAGGAGGCGAAACGCGCCTCGTCGATGCCGAGCAGGTGCTCGACCAGCGCCCGGTCGTCGCCGAAGGCGCGGGCGTCGACGTAGCAGTCGGCCGGAATGCAGTCGGCCGCGCCGGGCGTGCCGAGGTACACCGGCACGCAGCCCCAGACGAAGCAGTCGAAGATCTTCTCGGTGATGTAGCCCGGGCTGCCCTGCACGTTCTCGAACGCGATCGCGAAGCGGGCGTGCGCCAGCACCTCGCCCTTGCCGTGCACCGGCCCGCGCCAGCTCGGAAAGGCGGGCTGCCCCGGCCGCACCCGGGTGCGCCATTCGCGCAGGCGCTTGAGCAGCCGGCCGCCGACGCCGGGGCGCACGGCCGGCTGGTCCCAGCCGCGGCCGTAGAGCGCGAAGAACTCCGGCGCACGGGCCTCGAACGCACGCGCGACCTCGACCCGGCGGTGGTGCAGGTTGCGCGGGTTCGGCCGCGCCAGGGCCTTGTTCGCCGCGATCAGCACGCAGCCGATCGGCCGCTCGTCCCAGGGCGCGAGCGAGCGCAGCGTCAGGTCGTTCGGATAGTCGAGCTTGACGAAGCGCTCGCCGTCCACGAGGTCCTCGTTCGACGTGAAGCACTGGCGGTAGCGCAGCAGGTGCGAGCGCCGGCCGTTCACCGGGCGGATCAGCGGGTCCTCGTAAAGGTACGCGTAGGCCGGCCGGCCGGACAGCCGGCGCTGCGCATTGATGTGCAGCTCGAACAGCCGCTCGCGCTCGGGCACCAGGTCGGCCGTGTGCAGCGCGACGCCATAGTCGGCGAAGCGGTCGCGCAGCATCGTGTACGGCACGTAGAAGTTGCCGCCCTGCGGCCCGGCGCCGGGCTTGTAGATGTCGTCGTTGCGCATCGGGCGCACGACGACCGCCGCCGGCCGCAGGCTCACGAGGCGCCCTTCGCGCCCGGGCGATCCGGGCGGGGCGCCCCGGTCCGGGCAGGCCCGCCCGCGGGCCCGCCGGCGCGGCGGCTTACAGTGCGGCCGGCGTGCGCCGCGATGGGCCGGCGCCGGCACGGGGGACGGTCGGATGGCATGGCGCGAGTGGATGGAACGCGGCTCGGACAGGATAAGGCACGGCCTGCACCGCCAGCGCACCGGGCCGTACTACCGAGACAAGGCGAAGCTGCTGCTCGGCCTGGGCCGGCTGCGCGAAACGATCCGGGCCGAGCCGGTGCCGTCGGTGAAGGCCTTTCTCGAACACTGCGTGACCCACCTGCAGAATTCGCACGCACAGATCTGCCAGGACCTGTTCGTCGCCTGGGCGCTGGGCGACCGGCGCGGCGGCTTCTTCTGCGAGTTCGGCGCCACCGACGGCGTCGCGCTGTCGAACACGCTGTACCTCGAGCGCGATCGCGGCTGGCGCGGCATCCTGGCCGAGCCGGCACGCGGCTGGCACGAGGCGCTGGCGCGCAACCGGCCCGGCGCGCGCATCGACCAGCGCTGCGTCTGGGTGCGCAGCGGCGAGATGCTGACTTTCCAGGAATCGACGACACGCGAGCTGTCGTCGATCGGCCGCTTCACCGCCGCCGACGGCCACGCGCGCAAGCGCAGCGCGGGCGCGAGCTATGCCGTGCAGACCGTGTCGCTGAACGACCTGCTCGCCGCGCACGGCGCGCCGGCGGAATTCGACTACCTGTCGCTCGACACCGAGGGCAGCGAACTGCAGATCCTGCAGGCGCTCGACTTCGCGCGCTGGCAGCCACGGGTGATCACGGTGGAGCACAACTTCACGCCGGCGCGCGATGGCATCCTCGAGCTGCTCCGCGCGCGCGGCTACCGGCGCGTGCTGCCCGAGTGCAGCCAGTTCGACGACTGGTACATGGCCGCCGGGCTCGGGCTGCCGGGCGAGGCGTGATGCCGGCAAAGCAGGAGCGCCGGCCGCCGCCGTTCTGTCCCGTCCAGCGACCGCCGCGGATCCGGCTTGGCCGGGCCGCCGGCGGTGCCCCTCGCAGGGGGCGGGCTGTCTACACCGGCCGGTACCAGCACGCCGGCAGCGGCAGGCTCGGGTTCGGGTGGTTGTCGGCGTCGAGCGGGTGCGGAAACTGCGTCGCCGGCCGTGCCTGCGCGATGCGGTCGCGGCGCAGGAAGGTGAACTCGGCCACGCGCGGGATCGCCAGGCCGCGGCAGCGCACCAGCCGGCAGCAGTTGTTCGGGTGGATGTGCACGCAGGCGTGGGTCTGCAGCAGCTTCTCGAAAGTGCGCGCGGCGAGGCGGAAGAAGTGCTTGCCGAACATTTCGTCGAGATGGTGGAATTCCGCGACGATGATCCTGAAGCGACGCAGCAACCGGTCCGACAGCGCGAGGATCGCCTCGTACTCGAAGCCCTCGATGTCGATCTGCAGCATCAGGTCGCCATCGGAGCCCGGCAGTGAGTTCGCGACCCAGTCGTCGATCGTCATGAACTGCTCGTCGCTGGTCACGCCGACGAACTTCTTCGTGAAGTGGAAGCGCGGATGCGGCTGCGCCGGGCCGTCCACCGAATGGTCGGCCATGAACACGTCCAGGCCGCGCTCGGCGCAGGCGGCCTCGAAGCCCGAGACCCGGTCGACGCCGGGCGAGAACAGCGCCTCGATGCCGCCCAGGTCGTCCGGCACCAGGTACCCGCCGTCGCCGCGCGGGCCGAGGCGCAGCAGCGGCTTGTCGGTGGCCAGCGGCGCGAGCCGCGCCAGCAGCGCGCGCAGCTCCGCCGGCCGGGTGGCGCTGGTCGGGAAGGTGC
>JAFLDG010000153.1 GCA_017302495.1 Burkholderiales bacterium | reverse complement strand
GGCGAGCGCGACCGCGGTGACGCGTTCGCCCTGGCGGTCGATGCCGACGGCGCGCGCCGGCTCGAACGCGGCGCCGAGCGCGCGCGCCTTGTGCCGGAAGGCCATCATCAGCGCATAGGCGTCGAGCCAGCCTTCGCCGGCCAGGCCGAGCGCGCCGCCGGCCAGGTCGGCGGTGGCGAGCCACGGAAAGCGTCCTTGCAGCGCGGCGCGGTCGAGCAGCGCGACTTCGGCGCCGCAACCGCGCTGCACCGCGTGGTTCGCCTGCAGCGTCGTCAGCCCGGCGTCGGTCGCGAGGAACAGGTAGCCGCGCTCGACGAAGCCGACCTCGGGCACCTCGCCGTCGACCGCCAGGTGCTCGCCGATGCGGCGCAGGAACTCGGTGCCGAACATCGACATCCGGATGTTCTCGGGCGTCGAGAACTGGTGCCGGATCGATGCCACCGAGCGCGTCGTCGCGCACCACTGGTAGCTCGGGTCCACTTCGAGCACCTGCACGCGCAGCCCGGGCTGCTGCGCGCACAGGAAGTAGGCCGCGGCGCAGCCGGTGGCCGCGCCGCCGACGATCACGACGTCGGCGCGCGTCATCGGGAAGAAGGGTTGTTGCCGCCTATCATGGTCGCCATGATCGCAGACGTCCGACCGCCGTCGTTCGACCAGCTGCGGCTGCAATGCGACGCCGGCATCGCCGCCGTGACGCTGGCCCGGCCGCAGCGGCTGAACGCGCTGTCGCCGGCGCTGCTGCACGAGTTGATCGCGGCCGCGCAATGGCTGGCGGCGCAGCCCGAGTTGCGCATCGTCCGGCTCGGCGGCGACGGGCGCGCGTTCTGCGCCGGCTTCGACCTCGATGCAATGCAAGGTTCGCGTGCGACGCTCGACCGCGGCACCACCGACCTCGGCCGGCGCATGGCACAGGCCTGGCTCGCGATCCCCGCGGTCACGATCGCGCTGGTGCAGGGGCATTGCGTCGGCGGCGGCGTCGTGCTCGCCGCCGCCTGCGACCTGCGCCTGGCGGCCGCCGACGCGCGCTTCTCGATTCCCGAGATGGCGCTCGGCATCCCGCTCGGCTGGGGCGGCGTGCCGATGCTGGTGCGGCTGGTCGGCCCGGCGCGCGCGCTCGAGCTGATCCTCGACTGCACGCCCTTCGACGCCGCGCAGGCGCTGGCCTGGGGCATGGTCAACCGCGTCGTGCCCGCGGCCGACCTGCAAGACGAGGGCCGGGCCTGGGCCGAGCGGCTGGCGGCGCTGCCGCTGCACGCGCTGCGCGTGACCAAGCGTCGCGTCGCCGACGCGGCCGAGGCGCTGTGCCCGACCGCCGGCAGCGAGGTCGACGCCGACGCGCTGCTGGCGGCCTACCGCGACCCGGAGACGGCGGCGGTGCAGCGGCGCTATTTGCAGCAGCGCGGCCGCGGCTGACGCCGCCGGACCGGGACGACCTCGATGGCCGCCGGCAGCCTGCTCGCGCTGATCGACGACATCGCGAGCGTGCTCGACGATGTCGCGCTGCTGACGAAGGCGGCGACGAAGAAGACCGCCGGCGTGCTCGGCGACGACCTGGCGCTCAATGCGCAGCAGGTCACCGGCGTCGCCGCCGCGCGCGAGCTGCCGGTGGTGTGGGCGGTGGCGAAAGGCTCGCTGCTGAACAAGGTGATCCTGGTGCCGCTGGCGCTGCTGATCAGCGCCTTCGCGCCGTGGGCGGTGACGCCGCTGCTGATGGTCGGCGGCGCCTTTCTCTGCTACGAAGGCGTCGAGAAGCTGGTGCACAAGCTGCGCCGCCGCGGCGACGAAGGGGCCGAGCATCAGCGTCACGTCGCCGCGCTCGCCGACCCGGGCGCGGACTTGGTGGCGCTGGAGCGCGACAAGATCAAGGGCGCGGTCCGCACCGACTTCGTGCTCTCGGCCGAGATCATCGCGATCACGCTCGGCACCGTCGCCGCGGCACCCTTCGGCCAGCAGGTGGCGGTGCTGACGGGCATCGCGCTGCTGATGACGGTCGGCGTCTACGGCCTGGTCGCGCTGATCGTCAAGCTCGACGACCTCGGGCTGCATCTGGCCGAGGCCGGCCACGCAGCGGCGCGTGCGCTCGGCCGCGGCATCCTGCGCGCCGCGCCGTGGCTGATGAAGGCGCTGTCGGTGGCCGGCACCGCGGCGATGTTCCTCGTCGGCGGCGGCATCCTGGTGCACGGCGTGCCGGCGCTGCACCACGGCATCGAGGCGCTGGCCGCGGCGGCCGCCGGGCCGGCCGGCGTGTTCGGGACGGCGCTCGTGCCGCTGCTCGGCAACCTGGCGGTCGGCGTGCTCGCCGGCGCGATCGTGTTGCTGGCGGTGAGCGGGGTAAGCAGGCTGCGCGGCCGGGGCGCCGAGGCGCCGGCAAGCGTGAAGTAGCCGCGGCTTCGCGGCACTTTGCCCGCGCTGCGGCCGCAGCCGCGCGCATACGATGCGCGCCATGATCTCGATGCAGGGCGTGCCGTCGGCGCTGATCGCGAAGAACGAGTCGTGGGTGCGCAAGCAGGCCCAGGCGCTCGTGCGGCACCTGCCGTCCAACGTCGAGAAGGCCGATTTGATCCAGGTCGGCCTGATCGCGGTCGCGCAGGCGGCGATCGGCTTCCAGTGGGAAGGCGACCGCGACACGCCCGAGGCGACCGAGGCCTTCCTGCGCTACGCGCGGGCGCGCGTCAAGGGCGCGATGCTCGACGAGCTGCGCCAGATGGACCACCTCGCGCGCGGCCAGCGGCGCAAGCTCAAGGTGGTGCAGATCGCGCGCGAGCGGCTGCGCAACCGCAACGGCGCCGAACCGAACCTGGCGCAGCTGGCCGAGCTGAGCGGCCTCAGCATCGACGAGATCGCGCGCCTGGAGCAGGCCGACATGCAGGGCCGGCTCAAGGCCGGCGGCGGCGACGACGACGCCGAAGACGAGATCGAGGACCGCGCCGCGACGCCGCACGACGAGGTCGAGGCACGGGTCGACACCGGCATCGTGCTGCGCCGGCTCGAGCGCTTCTTCGCCGCGCTGCCCGCGCGCGACCGGCAGGTGATCGACGCCTACCTCGGCGTCGGCCTGACGCCGACGCAGCTCGCGCAGCAACTGCAGGTGACGCCGTCGCGGGTGTCGCAGATGTTCCGCGGGCTGGTGCAGCGCATCGCCGTGCACTTCGGCCAGGATCCGCGGCGCGCGCTCGACCGCCTGCCCGACCGCGGCCGCGACGGCTTCGAGCGCCGCATCGCGCAGCGCGAACTGGAGCTGGCGGCGCAGGAAGGGCGCTCGTGGGGCCGGCTGGTGGAAGAGGTGCTGACGCGCCCGGTCGGCCTGGACGAGCCGGCGCCGAGCCGCCCGGCGCGGCTGCGCGTCGACAGCCAGACGAAGTGGGGCTGACAACGCGCGACAGCGCGTTGCGGCGCAGGCTCGTGTCGCGAAGCGACGTGATGCCGGAGCCAAGCCGGACCAGCGACAGCCCGCTGCGGGCTGTCGCGTGCCTGCCGAAGCGGCCAGGCCTGCAGGCCCGGCCGTGGGCGACAACGCGCGACAGCGCGTTGCGGCGCAGGCTCGTGTCGCGAAGCGACGTGATGCCGGAGCCAAGCGGTCCGGCCTGCGCCTGCTACTTGCCGACGATCGCGATCAGCTCGACCTCGAACTGCAGCGTCGCGTTCGGCGGCACCACGCCGCCGGCGCCGCGCTCGCCGTAGGCGATCGCCGGCGGGCAGGTGAGCTTGGCCTTGCCGCCGACCTGCATGCGCTGCACGCCTTCGGTCCAGCAGGCGATCACCCGGTTCAGCGGGAACTCGGCCGGCTGGCCGCGCTTGAACGAGCTGTCGAACTCGCGGCCGTCGGGGAAGGTGCCGCGGTAGTGCACGCGGACGGTGTCGGCGGCGGCCGGCTTCGGGCCGCTGCCGTCCTGCAGCGAGCGGAAGACCAGGCCGCTGCCGGTGACGACCGCGCCGGCCTCCTTCGCGGCTGTCGCGGCGGCGTCGGACTGGGCGTGGGCGGGGGTCAGCGCGGCGGCCGCGAGCAAGGAAAAGGCGGCGGCCAGGGCAGAGCGGATCATGGGGGCGGCTCGGGAGTCGTGAACGGGCCGCGATTGTGGCGCCTGCGCCGCGCGCGATCGCCGCAGGCGCGCGCCGCGGGCGCGCCGGCGCTGCGGGGCCCCTGGCCGCGGTGGCGCAGAACCGCGGCGCTCCCGAGGGGCGGACCGGGCGCAGCCCGGCCCTCGAGGGCGCTCAGAAGCCGATCGACAACCCGACCATCGCCTCGGCCTGCGTCATCAGGTCGCCCTGGATCGACACGACGCAACCGCCGGAGCAGAACAGCGTGCCGCTGCTGTCGATCAGCGTCAGGTAGCCGCGCGCCTCGAAGCGCAGCGACACCTTGTCCGCCAGCGGCCACTGCCAGCCGATGCCGATGTTCAGCGACGGCCGCCACTCGCTCGACAGCCCGTTCGTCTCCGGCGCCAGCACCGTCGCGCCGAGGCCGCCGACCACGTAGCCGCCGCGGCCGGCCTGGCCGTCGAAGTAGTTGGTGCCGCCGAGGTGCAGGTAGCCCACGCGCAGCGGCAGCGCCGGGTTGCCGGCGAAGGCCGGCAGCTCGGTCGACTGGTACGACGCGAACACCTGGATCGTGCGCGCGGCGTCGTAGCCGAGGTCCAGCGCGGCGGAGCCGGCGAAGCTGCCCTGCAAGGTCGCGGAGTCGCCGTTCGTCGACTCGAAGGAGCCGCCGCCGCGCCAGCCGCCGTAGACGGTCAAGCCGTTCTGCGCCGATGCCGGCAGCGCCGCCGCGGCGGCGGCGAGCACGGCGCCCTTGGAGAGCAGGTTTCGCATCGGGGCGATGCTACCGGCCGGCGCACGGCGCGAACGCCCGAAATGCGCCACCCTGCGCGCCGCAGCGCATCGATCGCGATCCCGACGCCAGCCGCGCCGACCGCCTTTGCACGTTTCGGCCCGGGGCGGCCATGCCTGTAAACCCCGAGGAATAAATAGCCCGCATCGCGCGTAATCCGTGCACCTGCAACTCACGAGGAGGAGACCCCCGATGCGCCACGCCCGTTCCCTGCTGCCCGCCGCGGCCGCTGCCGTGCTGCTCGCTGCCTGCGCGACGCCGCCGAGCACCGGCCCGATGAGCTTCTTCGTGACCAGCGCGGGCAGCGGCAAGGGCGCCGATTTCGGCGGCCTGGCCGGCGCCGACGCGCACTGCCAGAAGCTGGCCGCAGCCGCCGGTGCGGGCGGCAAGACCTGGCGCGCCTACCTGAGCGTGCCCGGCGCTTTCCCGTCGCAGGGCAACCCGCAGGGTGTGGCCTCGGTCAACGCGCGCGACCGCATCGGCCTGGGCCCCTGGCACAACGCGAAGGGCGAGTTGATCGCGCGTGACCTGAGCCACCTGCACAACGGCAACCACATCAACAAGCAGACCGCGCTGACCGAGAAGGGCGAGGTCGTCAAGGGCCGCGGCGACACGCCGAACGAACACGACATCCTGACCGGCTCGCGCGCCGACGGCACCGCCTTCGCACCGCAGACCGACACCACGTGCAAGGCGTGGACGAGCAGCAGCGACGGTTCGGCGATCGTCGGCCACCACGACCGCATCGGCCCGCTGCCCGAAAACTGGGCAAAGAGCTGGAACTTCTCGCACCAGTCGGCCGGCTGCAGCCAGGAGGCGCTGGTGCGCACCGGCGGCTCGGGCCGGCTGTACTGTTTCGCCGTGAACTGAACGCGCGCCGCGGCGCGGCATCCGGCCGGCGCCGCGCCGCGTATTCGTCGATGCCGCCCGCCGCCGGCCGGACGGCATCGTTCCCGAAGGAGACACCGATGCGCCGCACCATCCCTTCGCCGTCGTTCGTCGCCGTCGCCGCGGCCGTCACCGCGACGCTGGCGGTCACCTTGGTTCCGGGCGGCACCGCCGTCGGCCAGGCCGCGGTGCCGTCCGGGCCGAACGTCGTCGCCTTCCCGCAGGACTGGGCCAAGGGCACGCTGTACGCCACCGTCGACCGCCCCGACACCAAGCAGTACCGCGAGTTCTACACCTCGGCCGAGGCGCTCGCCGCGGCCCGCGCCGGCCGGCCGATTCCCGACGGCACGGTGATCACGCTCGCGGCCTACGCGGCCCAGGCCGACGCCGCCGGTGCCCCGCTGAAGGACGCGAACGGGCGCTTCCTGAAGGGCAACCTGCTGGCGGTGAACGTGATGCAGAAGAAGGCCGGCTGGGGCGAGCAGATCCCGGCCGCGATCCGCAACGGCGACTGGATCTACCAGTCCTTCACGCCCGACGGCAAGGCCAACGACAAGGCCAACCTGACCGCCTGCTACCAGTGCCACCTGCCGTTCGCGAAGGACGACTACCTGACGAACATGGCCAAGCTGAAGGGGACCTTCCCGACGCAGGCGGCCGCGGCCGCGGTGCCGGGGGCGGTGACCATCGCCGGTTTCCAGTTCGGGCCGGCGACGCTGAAGGTCACTGCCGGGCAGAAGGTCACCTGGGTCAACAACGACGACACCCCGCACCAGGTGACGCTGGTCGGCGGCGACGAGCGCCGCAGCGACCTGATGCTCAAGGGCCAGAGCGCGACGATGCAGTTCGATGCCGCCGGCAACATCGCCTACATCTGCGGCCTGCACCCGGGCATGAAGGGAACGATCGAGGTCGCAGCACGGCCTTGACCGCGCTGCCGTGGCCGCGCCGGGCTACCGGGCCCAGCTTTCCTTCAGCGTCGTGATGCGGTTGAACACCGCGCGCCCCGGCGCGTGGTCGATGCGGTCGGCGACGAAGTAGCCGTGGCGCTCGAACTGGAACTTGTCGTCGGCCTGCGCGCCGGCGAGTGACGGTTCGACGAAGCCCTGCACGACGCGCCGGCTGGCCGGGTTCAGGCACTCGCGGAAGTCGCGCTCGCCGGCGTCGGGCTGGGCGTCGGTGAACAGGCGGTCGAACAGCCGCACTTCGGCCGCGACCGCGTCGTGCGCGCCGACCCAGCCGATCACGCCCTTGGTCTTGACCTTGTCCGCGCCGGGCGTGCCGCTGCGCGTGTCGGGCACCAGCACCGCCTGCACCTCGGTCACCTGGCCGGCCGCGTCCTTCGTGCAGCCGGTGCACTCGACCACATAGCCGTACTTCAGCCGCACCCGGCTGCCCGGCAGCGCGGCGCCGCCCGGGTCGGTGCGCGGCGGGCTCAGGCGGTGGAAACCCTTCGGCGGATCCTCGGCGAAGTCGTCGCGCTCGATCCAGACCTCCGGGCCGAGCGTGAACTCGCGCTGGCCGGCTTCGGGCCGCCCCGGCAGGCGCGGGGCGGTGCAGGGCAGCCGCTGCCCGGCGCCGATCTCGTCGGCCCAGTTCGTCAGCCGCAGCTTCAGCGGCTCGAGCACCGCCAGCGCGCGCGGCGCCTTCGGATCGAGGTCGTCGCGCAGCGCGCCTTCGAGCACGCCGTAGTCGATCCAGCCGCCGGCCTTGCTGACGCCGCTGCGCTCGGCGAGCAGCTTCAGGCTCTCGGGGGTGTAGCCGCGACGGCGCAGGCCGACGAGGGTGGGCATGCGCGGGTCGTCCCAGCCGTCGACGAAACGCTCTTCGACCAGCTGCCGCAGCTTGCGCTTGCTGGTGACGATGTGGGTCAGGTTCAAGCGCGCAAACTCGTACTGCTTCGGCAGCGGGCGCGCGAGCAGGCCGAGGTCGGCGAGGTGTTCGAGCACCCAGTCGTAGAACGGCCGCTGGTCCTCGAACTCGAGCGTGCAGATGCTGTGCGTGATCTGCTCGAGCGCGTCCTCGATCGGGTGCGCGTACGCGTACATCGGGTAGATGCACCACCGGTCGCCGGTGTTGTGGTGCGTCGCGCGCCGGATGCGGTAGATCGTCGGGTCGCGCAGGTTGATGTTCGGGCTGGCCATGTCGATCTTCGCGCGCAGCACCATCGCGCCGTCGGCATGCAGTCCGTCGCGCATCTCGCGCAGGCGGGCCAGGTTCTCGGCCGGCGCGCGGCCGCGGAACGGGCTGTCGGTGCCCGGCGTCGCGAAGTCGCCGCGGTTGATGCGCATCTGGTCCGCGCTCTGCTCGTCGACGTAGGCGTGGCCGGCCTCGACCAGCGCTTCGGCGGCGCGGTACATGAAGTCGAAGTAGTCGCTGGCGTAGTACAGGTGGCTCGTGCCGCCGGCCGTCCAGTCGTAGCCGAGCCAGCGCACCATCTCCTCGATCGCGTCGACGTACTCCTGCTCCTCCTTCTCGGGGTTGGTGTCGTCGAAGCGCAGGTGGCAGATGCCGCCGTATTCGGCCGCCAGGCTGAAGTTGAGCCAGATGCTCTTCGCGTGGCCGACGTGCAGGTAGCCGTTCGGCTCGGGCGGGAAACGGGTGCGGATGCGCGCCCCGTCCGGCGGGCCGGCGCGGTGGTGCGCGGCGTCGCCGGGGCTGCCGGCGAAGCGCCGCCCGGCATAGGTGCCGGCGGCGAGGTCGCGTTCGATCACCGCGCGCAGGAAGTTGCTGGGCTTCGGCGGGCCTTCCTTCGGCGGGGCTTCGGACATGCGCCGAATTTTATCGGCGGCCACCGCGACGGCCTGCCGCCGCCGGCCGCTTCGGCGCCGGCCTCATGCAAATGTGGCTCTGCCGCTTTGCGTGACCCCCACGGGGGGCGGGCTGGGCGCAGCCCGGCCCAGGGGGCGCTCAGCGGCCGTCGCGCAGGCGCTTCAGTTCCTCGGCCTCCATGCGCTCGCGCAGGCCGCCGCCGTCCAGTGCGAACCAGGTCACCAGGCCGTGGATCGCCAACCCGAGGCCCCAGCCGAACAGCGGCCACAGGTGCCAGCGCTCGTCGCCGGTCAGGCGGTTGATCACGTACAGGCCGAGGTTGACGAGCGCGAACACCGTCGCATGGATGAACCATCCCAGCTTCAGCTTGACGCGGCGGCGCGCCAGGCGGCGCAGATCGGCTTCGGTGTCGGCCATGTTCGGGCTCCGGTCGAGGTCGTGATTGTCGTCAGGCGGCGATGCCGGCCAGCGGGGTGCGCCACAGCAGGCTGCCGAGGAAGCGCCCGGGCAGCAGTGTGAACACGCCGGCGATCAGGCCGCCGCCGAGGTACAGGCCGCGCATCGTCTTGCGGTGGCCGGCGACGTTGCCGCGGCGGGCGTAGGCGATCGCCAGCGGCAGCAGCACCGCCACCGTCAGGGTCAGCAGGTGGATCGGCGTGAAGCCGGCGACGTTCGGCAGCCGATAGTCGCGGATGAAGGCGCTCGCGATCGTCGTCGCCGCCATCAGCGCGACCCAGGTCCAGCCGAGCGCGCGATGGCTGCCGGTGCCCTTGCGGCGGAGCAGGATCAGCGCGCCGAGCCCGAGTGCGGCCGCGGCCGTGGCCAGGTGGAAGAAGATCAGCGGGTGCCGCTGCAGCAGCAGGATCAGGCGGTCCATCGGCGCTCTCCCGGCCGGGCGGGGCGCCCGGGCAGTCGCTACTGTGGGCCGGCGCAGCCGGCGGCGCGAGCCGGCGGCGACGAAACGACGCACGCGCCGACGAAGCCGCAGCCGGGCGCCGCCGGCTGCGGC
>JAFLDG010000152.1 GCA_017302495.1 Burkholderiales bacterium | reverse complement strand
CCGCGGCCAAGCGCCCGGCACGCGGCGCGCGGCGCGAAAGGTAGTCCCGTGCGCGGCTGGCTCGCGATCGACGCCGTGCTGGCCGTCGCCGTCGGCTGGCTCGCGATCGGTCTGATCGGCGCGGCCGCGCTGCACCGTCTGCACTTCGTGGCCCGGGTGCTGTTCCCGGCCGGCGCGGCGCTCGGCCTGGCCCTGTTCGGGCTGGCGCTGGCGGCGATCGGCGGCGACGCCGAGGTCGCGGTGCTGCCGATCGGCCTGCCGACACTGCCCTTCCACCTGCGGCTGGACAGCCTGTCGGCCTTCTTCCTGATGGTCATCGGCGCCACCGCGGCCGGCGTCTCGGCCTTCGCCGCGGGCTACTTCCGCCGCGGCGAGGGCACGCCGCCGGGCCTGCTGTGCCTCGAGTACCACGTCTTCCTCGCGAGCATGGTCGGCGTCGTGCTCGCCGACGACGCCTACGTCTTCATGGTGATGTGGGAGACGATGGCGCTGGCGTCGTTCTTCCTCGTCACCACCAACCACCGCATCGCCGAGATCCGCCGCGCCGGCTACCTGTACCTGCTGGTCGCGCACGTCGGCGCGATCGGCATCCTGATGTGCTTCGGCGTGCTGCAGGCCGGCACCGGCGACTACAGCTTCGCGAACATGCGCGCGCAGTCGTTGTCGCCGTTCTGGGCGTCGATCGGCTTCGCGCTGGCCCTGTTCGGCTTCGGCGCCAAGGCCGGGCTGCTGCCGCTGCACGTCTGGCTGCCCGAGGCGCACCCGGCCGCGCCGTCGCCGGTGTCGGCGCTGATGAGCGCGGTGATGCTCAAGACCGCGGTCTACGGCCTGCTGCGGGTCGGCTTCGACCTGATCGCCGCGCCGCTGTGGTGGTGGGGCGCCGGGCTGCTCGCGCTCGGCCTGGCCACCGCGCTGTTCGGCGTGGTCTTCGCCGCAGTGCAGGTCGACATGAAGCGGCTGCTCGCCTATTCGTCGATCGAGAACATCGGCCTGATCTTCGCCGCGATCGGCCTGACGCTGGTCTTCGCCGCCTACCGCATGGACGCGCTCGCCGCGCTCGCGCTGACCGCGGCGCTGTACCACGTCGCCAGCCACGCGCTGTTCAAGAGCCTGCTGTTCCTCGGCACCGGCGCGGTGCTGCACGCCACCGGCGAGCGCAACCTCGGGCGGCTGGGCGGGCTGATCCGCTTCATGCCGTGGGTCGGCTGGGTCACGCTGGTCGGCGTGCTCGCCAGTGCCGGGCTGCCGCCGCTCGGCGGCTTCGTCGCCGAGTGGCTGCTGCTGCAGAGCTTCCTGTTCACGCCGGGGCTGCCGAACCCGGTGCTGAACATGCTGGTGCCGGTGGTCGCGGCGCTGATCGCGCTCGTCGCCGCGCTCGCCGGCTACACGATGGTCAAGTTCTTCGGCGTCGTCTTCCTCGGCCAGCCGCGCGAGGACAAGCTGGCGCAGGCGCACGACGCCGGGCGCTGGGAGCGCATCGGCATGGGCTGGCTGGTGCTCGGCTGCATCGGCCTCGGCCTGCTGCCGGTGGCCTTCATCCGGCTGATCGACCCGGTCACGCGGCAACTGGTCGCGGCCGGCCTCGGCGAGGCGACCGCGCGCAGCGGCTGGCTGCTCGCGCCCGGCGGGGTCGACCGCGCGAGTTACGGCCCGGTGGTCTTCCTGCTCGGCGTCGCGGCGAGCTTCGCGCTGGCCTGGCTGCTGGTGCGGCGGCTCTACCACGGCCGGGTGCGGAGCGCGCCGCCCTGGGCCTGCGGCTTCCCGTGGGGCAGCGCGCGCATGCAGGACTCGGCCGAGGGCTTCGGCCAGCCGATCCGGCAGATCTTCGAGCCCTTCTTCCGGATGCAGCGCGAGCTGCCGACCCCTTTCGACCGGCGGCCGGCCTACCGCGTGGTCGTCGACGACCACTTCTGGCACTGGCTGTACCTGCCGACCGCGGCGGCCGCGGCGCACGCGGCGCGGCTGTTCGGCCTGCTGCAGCAGGGGCGCATCGCGGTCTACCTGATGTTCAGTTTCGTCACGCTGGTCGTGATGCTGGTGGTGGTGTCGCTGTGAACCCGACCGCCGTCGCCTCGCAGCTGCTCGAGATCGTCGTCGCGCTGCTGTTCGCGCCGCTGCTCGGCGGCTGGGTCAACCAGTGCCGTGCCTGGCTGCAGAACAGGTCGGCGCCGGGGCTGCTGCAGCCGTACCGGCTGCTGCACAAGCTGTTCCACAAGGAGTCGGTGGTCGCCGAGCACGCGTCGCCGCTGTTCCGCGGCGCGCCGTACATCGTCTTCGGCTGCATGGCGCTGGCCTGCGCGATCGTGCCCACCTTGTCGACCGACCTGCCGCTCGCGCCGGCGGCCGACGCGATCGCGCTCGTCGGCCTGTTCGCGCTCGCGCGCGTGTTCATTTCGCTCGCGGCGATCGATGTCGGCACCGCCTTCGGCACGCTCGGCGCGCGGCGCGAGATGCTGGTCGGCTTCCTCGCCGAGCCGGCGCTGCTGATGGTGCTGTTCTCGACCTCGCTGATCTCGCAGTCGACCTCGCTCGCGACGATGGTCGAGACGATCGCCCACCGCGAACTGGCGATCTATCCGGGCCTGGCCTTCGCCGGCGTCGCCTTCACGATGGTCTCGCTGGCGGAGAACGCGCGCGTGCCGGTCGACAACCCGGCGACGCACCTCGAGCTGACGATGATCCACGAGGCGCTGATCCTCGAGTACTCGGGCCGGCATCTGGCGCTGATCGAATGGGCGGCGAGCCTGAAGCTGTACGCCTATTCGTGCATCGGGCTGGCGCTGTTCTTCCCCTGGGGCATCGCCGAGGCCGACGCGCCGCTGGCGCTGCTGCTCGCGCTGCCGGTGCTGGTCGTCAAGCTGGCGATCGGCGGCGCCGCGCTGGCGCTGCTCGAAGCCTCGAGCGCGAAGATGCGCATCTTCCGCGTGCCCGAGTTCCTCGCCACCGCCTTCCTGCTCGCGGTGATCGGGCTGCTGGTCCACATCCTGCTCGGCAAGTGATGAGCCCGCTGCTCGGCCAGTTCGTCAACCTGCTCGGCGCGCTGCTGCTGCTGCTCGCGTTCGCGATGATCTCGCAGCGCCGGATCCTGTCGCTGATCCACCTGTACACGCTGCAGGGCGCGACCCTGGTCGTCGCCACCGCGACGGTCGGCCTGCTGACGCAGCAGCCGCACCTGTACGTCTCGGCGCTGGTCACGCTGGTGCTGAAGGTGCTGCTGATCCCGGTGCTGCTGCACCGGGTCGTGCGCCGACTCGACGTGCGCTGGGACGTCGAGACGCTGATCAACATCCCGACCACGATGCTGATCGGCATCCTGCTCGTGATCTTCGCCTTCAACCTGGCTTTGCCGATCGCGCAGCTGTCGACCTCGATCGCGCGCGGCTCGCTCGGCATCGCGCTCGCCTGCGTGCTGCTGTCGTTCATGATGATGATCACGCGCTCGAAGGCGGTGCCGCAGGTGATCGGCTTCCTGTCGATGGAGAACGGGCTGTTCTTCGCCGCCACCGCGGCGACCTACGGCATGCCGATGGTGGTCGAGCTCGGCATCGCGCTCGACGTGCTGATCGGCGTGCTGATCCTCGGCGTGTTCATGTTCCAGATCCGCGAGCAGTTCGACAGCCTGGACATCCACCACCTGGAGCGGCTGAAGGATGTCTGAGCTCTTCGGCCCGCTCGCCTTCGTGCTCGGCGTCCCGCTGCTCGGCAGTGCGGTGCTGGGGCTGGTCGGCCACCGCGACCGGGCGCTGGACCTGAACGTGGGCTTCAGCGCCGGCACCTTCGCCGCCGCCTGCGCGCTGACCGCGCAGGTGATCACGGACGGCCCGCAGCGGGTCTGGGGCGGCGAGTTCTACATCGACGCGCTGAACGTCTTCCTCGTCGCGCTGACCGCCTTCGTCGGCCTGACGACCTCGATCTTCTCGCGCCCGTACATGCGCATCGAGCGCGACCACGGCAAGATGACGCCGCCGCGGCTGCGGCTGTACCACAGCATGTACCAGCTGTTCAGCTTCACGATGCTGCTGGCGCTGACGACGAACAACATGGGGATCCTCTGGGTCGCGATGGAAGCGGCCACGCTGACCACGGTGCTGCTGGTCAGCGTCTACCGCACCGCGGCCAGCCTCGAGGCGGCGTGGAAGTACTTCATCCTGTGCGGCGTCGGCATCGCGCAGGCCCTCTTCGGCACCGTGCTGCTGTACATGGCGGCGGAGAAGGTCATCGGCGCGGAGGGTGGCGCGCTGCTGTGGACGCACCTCGACGCGGTCAAGACCCGGCTCGACCCGAACATCATCACGCTCGCCTTCGCGTTCCTGTTCATCGGCTACGGCACCAAGGTCGGGCTGGTGCCGGTGCACAACTGGCTGCCCGACGCGCACGCCGAAGGGCCGACGCCGGTGTCGGCGGTGCTGTCGGGGCTGCTTCTGAACGTCGCGCTGTACGCGATCCTGCGCTGCAAGGTGCTCACCGACGGCGCGCTCGGCACGGGCCTCGCCGGAAAGATGATGATCGGCTTCGGCCTGGTCTCGGTCGTCGCGGCGGCGTTCCTGCTGACGCGGCAGAAGGACGTCAAGCGCATGTTCGCCTACTCGTCGATCGAGCACATGGGGCTGATGACCTTCGCCTTCGGCCTCGGCGGGCCGCTGGCCAACTTCGCCGGGCTGCTGCACATGACGGTGCACTCGCTGATCAAGTCGGCGATCTTCTTCACCGTCGGCCACGCCGCGCAGACCGCCGGCACCCAGGCGATGGACGAGATCCGCGGCCTGATCAAGGTCAGCCCGACCGTCGCCTGGGGCTTGATGCTCGGGGCGCTGGCGATCCTCGGCATGCCGCCGTTCGGCGTGTTCGCGAGCGAGTTCCTGATCCTGACCACCGCGATGCGCGAGCAACCCTGGGCGACGCCGTTCCTGCTGGTCGCGCTCGGCGTCGCCTTCGCGTCGGTCTTCGCGCGGGTACAGCCGATGGTCTTCGGCACGACGACGTTGAAGCCGCTGGCGCATCCGCCGGCGCTGATCCCGGTGTTCGTGCACCTGGCGCTCGGGCTGATGCTCGGGCTGTACGTGCCGCCGTACCTCGACGCCTGGTACCGCGAGGCGGCGCGCATGATCGGAGGCTAGGTTGAGCAACGCGCCGGACGACCGCGACGGCCCGCCGACCGATGGCGGCACGCCCGCGCGCCACGTCGGCAGCCTGCTCGCGGTGACCGGAGCCTGGCTGCACCGTTCGCGCGACGAGCAGTGGGTCGACGAGATGCGGATCGCCGGCCTCGAGCTGGCCTTCGAGCGGCTGCCGGCGCCGCTGCCGATCTGGCACGCACGCGTCGACCGGGCGCAGTGGAGCGCCGCGGCCGAGGCCGTGGCGCAGCGCGGCGGCCGGCTGGTCTCGACCTGGGGCGCCGACCGGCGTGGCGAGCCCGGCGAGAACGGCGGCTTCGTCGCGCACGCCGCCTATGCGCTGCTCGACGGCCTGGCCTGGCTCGAACTCGCGCTGCCCGGCGATGTGCCGACGGTTCCCGACCTCGCGCCGGTCTTCCCGGCCGCCGGCCGCATGCAGCGCGCGACGACCGACCTGCTCGGCATCGCGGTCGAAGGCGCCACCGACGACCGGCCCTGGCTCGACCACGGCCTGTGGCCGGCGGGCTGCCGGCCGCTGCGCCACGACGCCGACCTGCCTGCGGCCACGACCGCGGCGGCGCTGCCGCTCGACTACGCTTTCATCCGCGTCGAAGGCGACGGCGTGCACGAGATCGCGGTCGGCCCGGTGCACGCCGGCATCATCGAACCGGGGCACTTCCGCTTCTCGGTCGTCGGCGAGAAGGTTCTGCGGCTCGAGGAGCACCTGGGCTACGTGCACAAGGGCATCGCGCGCCGCTTCACCGAACTGCCGGCGCTCGACGCCCACCGGCTCGCCGGCCGGGTGTCGGGCGACAGCACGGTGGCCTTCGCCTGGGCCTACTGCATGGCGCTGGAATCGGCCTGCGGCACCGCGGTGCCCGAACGCGCCGCCTGGCTGCGCGCGCTGATGCTCGAGCGCGAGCGCGTCGCCAACCACCTCGGCGACCTCGGCGCGCTCGGCAACGACGCGGCGCTGGCCTTCGGCCTGGCGCAGTTCTCGCGCCTGCGCGAGGACTGGCAGCGCGAATCGATGCGGGCCTTCGGCCACCGCCTGATGATGGACCGCGCGGTTCCGGGCGGCGTCGCCGTCGACCCCGACGCGGCCGCGCTCGACCGGCTGCGCGCGCAGTGCGACGCGTTCGAAGCCGAGCTGCGCCTGCTGCGCACGATCTACGACGAGCACGCCGGCCTGCAGGACCGCTTCATCGGCACCGGCCGCGTCTCCCCGGCGCTGGCGGCGCAGCTCGGCCTCACGGGACTGGCCGGCCGCGCCAGCGCGCAGTGCGCGGATCTGCGCTGCGACCACGCCTGGCCGCCGTACGACCAGCTCGCCGTCGAGATGGCCACGCAGCGCACCGGCGACGTCGCCGCACGCGTGGCGGTTCGCTTCGACGAGGCGGCCGAGTCGCTGCGGCTGATCCGCGCGCTGTGCAGCAATCTGCCGGGCGGCGCGGTGCGCGCGGAGCCGCGACTGCCCCCCGGCGCGGCCTTCGGTGCCGGCTGGGTCGAGGGCTGGCGCGGCGAGGTCTTCGTCGCGCTCGAGCTCGGGCCCGAGGGACGCATCCGCCGCTGCCACCCGCACGACCCGTCGTGGCACAACTGGCCGGTGCTCGAGCACGCGGTGATCGGCAACATCGTCCCGGACTTTCCGCTGATCAACAAGTCCTTCAACCTCAGCTATTCCGGCCACGACCTGTAGGTCCCCCAACCCCAGATGCTGAAGATCCTGCGCCAGATCGCCCGCGTCGGCATCGCCACCGAGCCGCCGCCGTCCGCCGACGGCGCCGAGGTGCAGCGCATCCAGAGGGAACTGCTGCACATCGTCGGCCGCGCGCTGGCGATCCGCCAGGTCGACGCCGGCTCGTGCAACGGCTGCGAGCTCGAGATCCACGCGCTGAACAACCCCTACTACAACCTCGAGGGGCTGGGCATCCGCTTCGTCGCGAGCCCGCGCCACGCCGACCTGCTCCTCGTCACCGGCCCGGTGTCGCGCCACATGCACGAGGCGCTGCTGCGCACCTGGGAGGCGACGCCCGAGCCGCGGCTGGTCGTCGCCGCCGGCGACTGTGCCTGCGACGGCGGCGTCTTCGGCGACGGCTACGCCAGCTGCGGCCGCGTCGCGAACGTGCTGCCGGTGGTCGACGTGCAGGTGCCCGGCTGCCCGCCGCCGCCGATCGCGCTGCTGCGCGGGATCCTGCTGGCGGTCCACGGGGCGCATGCCGCGCCCGGGCGGCGCTAGCGCCGCCGCCTCGCGGGCGGGATCGATCCGCCGGGCCCGTGCGGATCGGCCCGAGGCCGTCGCCGACAATCGCACCCCATGCTGCCGCTGCACCCGTTCCGCCCCCGCCTCGTCGACGCGCTGCAGGGCTACGACGCCGCGAAGTTCGCGCGCGACGTCGGCGCCGGCCTGACGGTCGGCATCGTCGCGCTGCCGCTGGCGATGGCCTTCGCGATCGCTTCGGGCGTCAAGCCCGAGGCCGGCATCTTCACCGCGATCATCGCCGGCTTCCTGATCAGCGCGCTCGGCGGCTCGAGCGTGCAGATCGGCGGCCCCGCGGGCGCGTTCATCGTCATCGTGTACGGCATCGTCGAGCGCTACGGTCTGGCGAACCTGCTGATCGCGACGATCCTCGCCGGCGTGCTGCTGTTCGCGATGGGGCTGCTGAAGCTCGGCGCGCTGGTGCGCTACGTGCCGGTGCCGATCATCATCGGCTTCACCAACGGCATCGCGGTGCTGATCGCGTTGTCGCAGGTGAAGGACCTGCTGGGCCTGCGCATCGACAAGATGCCGTCGGACTTCTTCGCCCAGATCGAGGCGCTCGGCTCGCACCTGGGCACGATCGAGCCGGTGGCGCCACTGATCGGCCTGGCCAGCCTCGCAGTCGTCGTGCTGTGGCCGAAGTCGTACACGATGCCGCAGGCGCCGGTCAGCGCCTGGGGCAAGGTCGTGCGCGGGCTCGCGCACCTGCCGGGCACGGTGGTCGCGCTCGCGCTCGCCACCACCGCGACCGCGCTGCTGAAACTGCCGGTGCAGACGATCGGCTCGCGCTGCGGCGGCATTCCGCAGGGCCTGCCGGCGTTCGCGCTGCCCGAGTTCAGCTGGAGCACGGTCAAGCAGCTCGTGTTCCCGACGCTGACGATCGCCCTGCTCGGCGCGATCGAATCGCTGCTGTGCGCGCGCGTGGCCGACAACGCCGCCGACGTGCCCCGGCACGACCCGAACCAGGAGCTGATGGCGCAGGGCATCGCGAACGTCGTGACGCCGTTCTTCGGCGGCATCCCGGCCACCGGCACGATCGCGCGCACGATCACCAACGTGCGCGCCGGTGCGGCGTCGCCGGTGGCCGGCATCGTGCACGCGCTGGCGCTGCTCGCGATCGTGCTCGCCGCCGCGCCGCTGGCGCTGCACGTGCCGCTCGCGGCGCTCGCCGGCATCCTGCTCTTCGTCGCCTGGAACATGGGCGAGTGGCACGAGTTCGCGCGGCTCAAGCGCTTCAGCCCGCAGTACCGCACGATCCTGGTCGGCACCTTCGTCTTGACCGTCGTCTTCGACCTGACGGTCGCGGTCGAGATCGGCCTGGTGCTGGCCTGCGTGTTCTTCATCTGGCGGATGGGCCAGCTGTTCGCGGTGCGCCCGCACGGCACCGACGACGTGCCGCCGGGCGTGTTCGTGTTCGAGCTCTACGGGTCGCTGTTCTTCGGCGCGGTCGGCAAGATCGAGGTGCTGCCGGGCCAACTACCCGAAGGCACGCGCGCGGTCGTGCTCGAGATGCACCGGCTGATCTCGATGGACACCTCGGGCCTCGAGGCGCTGCAGCAGCTGCACCGCACGCTGAAGCGGCGCGAGATCGGCCTGGTGCTGGCCAACGTCAACGAGCAGCCGCTGTCGCTGATCCGACGCTCGGGCTTCGAGGCGGTGATCGGCGCCGACGCGATCGTGCCGAACGTGGCCGAGGCAGTGGAGCAGTTCGGCTGACGCGGCGGGTGCGATGGACCGGCGGCGCACGCCGCGCGAATCACCAGAACGGTTCGGCCTTGCGCAGCGCGGCCAGCGGCGCGCGGCAGCGGCGGACTGCATCGGCATGCTCGTGCGCGAGCCAGCCGAGCGCGTACATCGCCTGCGCGTCCCCCGCGGCCGACGCCGGCTGCAGCAGCGCACGCGCGACGCAGACGTCGTTGAACTCGCCGAGCGCCTCCTGCGCCGGCGCCACGCGCTTCAGGTAGGCGCGCACCGCCTTGCCCCGGAAACACGGCGCGGCGAACTCGCACAGGTAGCGCAGCCGCTTCAGCCGCTTGCGCAGCCGGTGGCGATGCACGTCGTCGAGCTTGTCGAAGCGGGCCGCGTCGCGCCGCACCTGACGGTGCAGCCGCGCCAGCCGCGCCGCCGCCTGCGGCG
>JAFLDG010000151.1 GCA_017302495.1 Burkholderiales bacterium | reverse complement strand
GCCCCGGGCGCGCCGCTGCCCGAGTCGGGCGAGGTGGCGCTGCACGGCAGTGCCGACGCCGAACGCTTCGGCCGGTGGACCTCGTCGGACCGCTGGCTGCGGCAGATGGTGCTGCTCGGCGCGACGATCGCGGTCGCGCTGGCGTGGCAGCGCTGGCTCGGCGGCCGCGGCGTGAACGTGCCGCCGTTCCTGGCCTGCCTGCTGACCGCGGTCGCGGTGACCAACGTTGCCGACCTGCTGCGCCACGGCGTCGACCTCGAGACCGCCGATGTCGTCGGCACGGTCGCGCTGCGCCTGTTCCTGGCGATGAGCCTGATGAGCCTGGACCTGATCGCGGTGCTGCGCGCGGCCGGCCTGATCCTGACCGCCGTCGTGCTGCAATGTGCGCTGACCGCGCTGATCGCGGTCACGCTGGTGCGCTACGCGGCCGCGCGCGGCAGCACCGGCGCGCAGGCGGTGCGCGAAGGTGCGGTCGCCGCCGGCGGCTTCATGGGCTTCGGCCTCGGCGCGATGCCGGTCGGGCTGACCGTGATGCAGCGCATCACGCTGCAGCATGGTGCCGCGCCGCGCGCGTTCCTGGTGGTCACGCTGGCCGCGTCGCTGGTGCAGGACCTGATCAACGCCGGCGCGGTGCAGGCCGCCCTCGGCTGGGCCGCGCGCTGACGCCGGCGAGGCGGCCTGCGCTCAGCGGCCGTAGGCGCGCAGCCGCTCCAGGTCGAGCACGCGCAGGCCGCCGTACTCGACCGCGATCAGGCCCGCCTGCTGCAGCACGGTCAGGGCCTGGTTCACGCGCTGGCGCGACAGGCCGACCAGATAGCCCAGCTCCTGCTGGGTGATGCGCAGCAGGCCGCCGACGCCGGGATAGAGCACCGGGTGGAAGAGCGCGGCGAGGCCGCGCGCGACGCGGCCGTCGGGATCGGTCATCCGGTCGATCTCGCGCGCGGCGATGAACTGGCCGAGCCGCTCGTTCAGCTGCTGGGTGATGAAGCGGTTGAAGACGATGCTGCGGTCGAGCAGCCAGTGGAAGGTCGCCATGCTCAGGCCCGCGACCACGCTCGGCCGCAGCGCCTGGATGTTGTAGCGATAGGCCTCGCGCTTGAGCACCGTGCCTTCGCCGAACCAGCCGCCCGGGGGCAGCCCGGTGAAGGTGATCGGCATGCCCAGCGCGGTGTCGTTGCTCATCTTCAGCAAGCCGTCGAGCACGCCGAACCAGTAGGTCGCGGGGCGGCCGACGCGGCACAGCAGTTCGCCCGGCGCGACCTGCGCGACCCGCAGATCGTCGATCGCACGCTCGCGTTCCGCCGGCTGCAGGCCGCGCAGCCAGACGATCGACTCGGCCTCGGCCGCCAGGATCGGCCGGGCCCGGCTGATGAGCCTGGCGGGCGCCGCGGCGGTGGGCGGATTCATGCGCGCAACGTCAGGGAAACCCCGGGGGCGGATTGCTGAGGATTGTCATCGCAACGACAACTCGGCGTCAAAGTTGCCACTACAGTCCGCGCCCAGACCCAGTCTGCCGGCACCACCCCGCCGGCAGCGAGCAGGAGACCCCGGTGCAGACGACCTTCCCCCGTCTGATGCTCGAACATGCCGCCCGCCGGCCGGACGCCGCGGCACTGCGCGAGAAGGAATACGGCATCTGGCAGAGCCTGGGCTGGGCCGCGCTGGCGGGGCTGGTGCGCAACCTGGCCTGCGGGCTGCACGAGGCGGGGCTGAAGCGCGGCGAGCACCTGGTGGTGGTGGCCGAGAACCGGCCGCGGCTGTATGCGGTGATGCTCGCGGCCCAGTCGATCGGCGCGATTCCGGTGCCGCTGTACCAGGACGCGGTCGCCGCCGAGTACGCGTTCCCGATCAACAACGCCGAGATCCGGATGGCGGTGGTCGAGGACCAGGAGCAGGTCGACAAGATGCTCGAGCTGCGCGCACAACCGTGCCCGCAGCTCGAGCGCATCTGGTACGACGACCCGCGCGGCCTGCGCCACTACGACCAGCCCGGGCTCGACGCGCTCGACCGGCTGATCGAAGCCGGCGCGCGTTTCGCCGAGCGCCATCCGTCGTTCTTCGACGACGAGGTCGCCAGGGGCGATGCCGGCGACGTCGCCGCGATGTTCTTCACCTCCGGCACCACCGGCAACCCGAAGGGCGTGGTGCACACGCACTTCACGCTGATCGACCGCGCGCGCGCCGGCGCGAGCTTCGACAAGCTGACCGCGGCCGAGGAGGTGCTGGCCTACCTGCCGCCGGCCTGGATCGGGCAGAACATCTTTTCGTACGCGCAGTGGCTGGTGTGCGGCTACGTCGTCAACTGCCCCGAGTCGGCCGAGACGGTGACGATCGACCTGAAGGAGATCGGCCCGACCTACTACTTCGCGCCGCCGCGGGTGTTCGAAGGCCTGCTCACCAGCGTGACGATCCGGATGGAGGACGCCGGCGCGCTGAAGAAGTGGCTGTTCGACCGCTGCATGGCGGTGGCGCGGCGCGTCGGCCCGGCGCTGATGGACGGCAAGCCGGTGGGCGCGGCCGACCGGCTCGCCTACGCGGCGGGCAACCTGGCCATCTACGGCCCGCTGCGCAACGCGCTCGGCATGAGCCGGGTGCGCGTGGCCTACACCGCGGGCGAGGCGATCGGGCCCGACCTGTTCACCTTCTACCGCTCGATCGGCATCAACCTGAAGCAGCTCTACGGCTCGACCGAGACCGCGGTCTTCGTCTGCATCCAGCCCGACCACGAGGTCAAGGCCGACACGGTCGGCGTGCCGATCGAGGGCGTGCAGGTCAGGCTCGCCGACTCGGGCGAGATCCTGATCAAGTCGCCCGGTCTGCTGAAGGAGTACTACAAGAACCCGGCCGCGACCGCCGAGGTTCTGACCGCCGACGGCTGGTACCACACCGGCGACGCCGGCTTCCTCGACGCCGGCGGCCACCTGAAGATCATCGACCGCGCGAAGGACGTCGGCCGCATCGTCGGCGGCGAGTTCGACGGCTCGATGTTCGCGCCGAAGTACGTCGAGAACAAGCTGAAGTTCTTCCCGTACGTGAAGGAGGCGGTGGCCTTCGGCGACCAGCGCGAGCGGGTCTGCGCCTTCGTCAACATCGACATGGAGGCGGTGGGCAACTGGGCCGAGAGGCGCAACCTGCCCTACGCCGGCTACACCGACCTGGCGGCCAAGCCCGAGGTCTACGAGCTGATCCGCGACTGCATCGAGAAGGTCAACGCCGACCTCGCCGCCGACCGCATGCTCGCCGGCAGCCAGGTCAGCCGATTCCTGATCCTGCACAAGGAGCTCGACGCCGACGACGGCGAGCTGACGCGCACGCGCAAGGTCAAGCGCGGCTTCATCGGCGAGCGCTACCGCGTGCTGGTCGACGCGATGTATGCCGGCAAGGCGAGCCAGTTCATCGAGACCCAGGTCAGCTTCGAGGACGGGCGCAAGGGCGTCGTCTCGGCCGACCTGAAGATCGCCGACGTGAACGTCTTCCCGGCCGTGAGCCAGGCGGCCGCATGAGCCCGCCCGGCCGCCCGAAGGGCGAATACCGGAGGCCGCAGGCCGAAGGTACTCCAGTGAGCGCGCCGGGCCGCTCCCAAGCGCTCATCCCGGAGCACGCAGTGCGGAGGGTCGTCCCGTGAACGCCCGGCGAGCCGGCGAGGTGATCCTCGACGTGCGCAACATCAGCTTGAGCTTCGGCGGCGTCAAGGCGCTGACCGACATCAGCTTCAACGTGCGCGAGCACGAGGTGCGCGCGATCATCGGCCCGAACGGCGCCGGCAAGAGCAGCATGCTCAACTGCATCAACGGCGTCTACACGCCGCAGCAGGGCTCGATCAGCTTCCGCGGCCAGACCTTCGGCCACATGAACAGCCGCCAGGTGGCGGAGATGGGCATCGCCCGCACCTTCCAGAACCTGGCGCTGTTCAAGGGCATGAGCGTGCTCGACAACATCATGACCGGCCGCAACCTGAAGATGAAGACGAACCTCTTCCAGCAGGCGGTCCGCTGGGGTGCGGCCGAGCGCGAGGAGATCGCGCACCGCGAGTTCGTCGAGCGCATCGTCGACTTCCTCGAGATCCAGGCCTACCGCAAGACGCCGGTCGGCCGCCTGCCCTACGGCCTGCAGAAGCGCGTCGACCTGGGCCGGGCCCTCGCGATGGAGCCGCAGGTGCTGCTGCTCGACGAGCCGATGGCCGGCATGAACGTCGAGGAGAAGCAGGACATGAGCCGCTTCATCCTCGACGTGAACGACGAGTACGGCACCACCGTCGTGCTGATCGAGCACGACATGGGCGTCGTGATGGACATCAGCGACCGCGTCGTCGTGCTCGACTACGGCAAGAAGATCGGCGACGGCACGCCCGACGAGGTGCGCGCCAACGAGGACGTGATCCGCGCGTACCTCGGCACGACGCACTGAGGAACCGGCACGATGGGCTTCTTCCTCGAAACGCTGATCGGCGGCCTGATGTCGGGCATGCTGTACGCGCTGGTCGCACTCGGCTTCGTGCTGATCTTCAAGGCGAGCGGCGTGTTCAACTTCGCGCAGGGCGCGATGGTGCTGTTCGCCGCGCTGGCGATGGCGCGCTTCGCCGAGTGGTTCCCGGCGCTGCTCGGCTTCGACAGCAAGCTGCTCGCGAATCTGATCGCCTTCGTCGGCGCGATGGCGGTGATGGTCCTCGTCGCCTGGCTGATCGAGAAGCTGGTGCTCGGCCGGCTGGTCAACCAGGAAGGCATCACGCTGCTGATGGCCACGCTCGGCATCGCCTACTTCATGGACGGCTTTGGCCAGACGCTGTTCGGCAGCGACATCTACAAGATCGACGTCGGCCTGCCGAAGGACCCGCTGTTCCTGCTCGACCGGGTGTTCGAGGGCGGCGTGCTGGTCAACATGGAAGACCTGTACGCCGCCGCGATCGCCGCGGCGCTGGTGGTGGCCCTGAGCGCGTTCTTCCAGTACACGGGCACCGGCCGCGCGCTGCGCGCGGTCGCCGACGACCACCAGGCGGCGCAGTCGATCGGCATCCCGCTGAACCGGATCTGGGTCATCGTCTGGAGCGTCGCCGGCTTCACCGCGCTAGTCGCCGGCATCATCTGGGGCAGCAAGCTCGGCGTGCAGTTCTCGCTCAGCCTGGTCGCGCTGAAGGCGTTGCCGGTCGTGATCCTCGGCGGGCTGACCAGCGTGCCCGGCGCGATCATCGGCGGGCTGATCATCGGCGTCGGCGAGAAGCTGTCCGAGATCTACCTGGGGCCGCTGATGGGCGGCGGCATCGAGATCTGGTTCGCCTACGTGATGGCGCTCGCCTTCCTGCTCGTCCGCCCGCAGGGGTTGTTCGGCGAGAAGATCATTGATCGTGTGTAACACGATCAATGATCTTCCGGTGGAGGCTAACTTGCGAAGCAAGTTAAGCGAAGCGGCCGGAACCAAAAGATCATCCGTCGCGTGATGACACCATCAATGATCTCCCGACGCAGTCTGACTTCGCGCAGCGAAGTCGAGCGCAGCGTGCCGTAGCCAAAAGATCATCGCCCGAGCCAAAGCATGCTCTACCGCGAAAACGGCCAGTTCAAGACCAGCTACACGAGCGACCAGCAGATCTTCCCGATCCTGCAGGACCGCGTCGCGATCGGCCTGCTGCTGGCCTTCGCGTTCGTGGTCGTGCCGCTGTTCGCCAGCGAGTACGTGCTGCGTGCGATCCTGGTGCCGTTCCTGATCCTGTCGCTGGCCGCGCTCGGCCTGAACGTGCTGGTCGGCTACTGCGGCCAGATCTCGCTCGGCACCGGCGCGTTCATGGCGGTCGGCGCGTACGCGGCCTACAACTTCCAGATCCGGATCGAGGGCATGCCGCTGGTCGCCTCGCTGCTGCTCGGCGGCGTCGCGGCGACGGTGGTCGGCGTCGCCTTCGGCATCCCGAGCCTGCGCATCAAGGGGCTGTACCTGGCGGTGGCCACGCTCGCGGCGCAGTTCTTCGTCGACTGGGCCTTCCTGCGCATCAAGTGGTTCACCAACAACTCCGCGTCGGGCTCGGTGTCGGTGCCGGACCTCTACGCCTTCGGCCTGCCGGTGATCAGCCCGGTGCAGAAGTACCTGTTCTGCCTGATCTTCGTCGCGGTGTTCGCGCTGCTGGTGAAGAATCTGGTGCGCAGCCACATCGGCCGCGAGTGGATGGCGATCCGCGACATGGACGTCGCCGCCGCGGTGATCGGCATCCGGCCGGTGTACGCCAAGCTGACCGCGTTCGCGGTCAGCTCCTTCGTCGTCGGCGTCGCCGGCGCGCTCTGGGGCTTCGTCTACCTCGGTTCGTGGGAGCCGCTGGCGTTCTCGGTCGACCGCTCGTTCCAGCTGCTGTTCATGATCATCATCGGCGGCCTCGGCTCGATCAGCGGGGCGTTCTTCGGCGCCGCCTTCATCGTCGTGCTGCCGATCGTGCTCGACCAGCTGCTGCCGGCGCTGGGCCGCGCGCTCGGCCTGGGCATCGACACCGCGACCGTCTCGCACGTCGTGCTGATGATCTACGGCGCGCTGATCGTGTTCTTCCTGATCGTCGAGCCGCACGGCCTGGCCCGGCTGTGGTCGATCGGCAAGGAAAAGCTGCGGCTGTGGCCGTTCCCGCACTGACCGCGGCGCGATCGCGATGAACCGCCAGCCCCGTCCCGCGCTCCAAGTTCCACCCGGCCGCTCGCACCGGCCGGTCCGCCGACCCTGTCGTTCTTGACCGAAGGAGACCCCAGATGACCCTGAGATCGCTGATCGCCGCCGCCACCGTCGGCGTCGCCACGCTGGCCTCGCTGCTCGCGCCCGCGGGCGCGTCGGCCCAGCCCAAGGAGCAGTTCATCCCGGTGCTGAGCTACCGCACCGGCGCATTCGCGCCGAACGGCGTGCCGTTCGCCAACGGCTACGTCGACTACCTGAAGTACGTCAACGCCAAGGGCGGGTTGAACGGCGTGAAGATCCTGTTCGAGGAGTGCGAAACCGGCTACGCGACCGACAAGGGCGTCGAGTGCTACGAGCGGCTGAAGGGCAAGAACGGCGGCGCCTCGCTGGTCGAGCCGCTGTCCACCGGCATCACCTTCGCGCTCACCGACAAGGCGCCGAACGACAAGATCCCGATCATCACGATGGGCTACGGCCGCGCCGACAGCGCCGACGGCATGGTCTTCAAGTGGAACTTCCCGCTGCTCGGCACCTACTGGACCGCGGCCGACATGCTCGTGAACTACATCGCGAAGAAGGAAGGCGGGCGCGACAAGCTCAAGGGCAAGAAGATCACGCTGGTCTACGCCGACCACCCGTACGGCAAGGAGCCGATTCCCTACCTGCAGGAAGCCGCCAAGCAGTACGGCTTCGAGCTGACGCTGCTGCCGGTGGTGCTGCCGGGCCTGGAGCAGAAGTCGACCTGGCTGCAGATCCGCCAGGGCCGGCCCGACTACGTGCTGCTGTGGGGCTGGGGGGTGATGAACTCGACCGCGCTGAAGGAGGCCGCGGCCACCGGCTTCCCGCGCGAGAAGATGTACGGCGTGTGGTGGGCCGGCGCCGAGCCGGACGTCAAGGACGCCGGCGCGGCGGCCAAGGGCTACAACGCGCTGACGCTGCAGCACGGCGCCGAGCCGAACGCGAAGATCACGCAGGAGATCCTCGCCAACGTGCACGCGAAGGGCCAGGGCACGGGGCCGAAGGACGAGGTCGGCCAGGTGCTGTACATGCGCGGCGTGATCGCGGCGATGCTCGCCACCGAGGGCATCAAGCGCGCGCAGGAGAAGTACGGCAAGGGCAAGGTGATGACCGGCGAGCAGGTGCGCTGGGGCCTGGAGAACCTGGCGCTGGACCAGAAGAAGCTCGACGCGCTCGGCTTCGCCGGCGTGATGCGGCCGATCAGCACCTCCTGTGCCGACCACCGCGGCGACTCGTGGGCCCGCATCCACACCTGGGACGGAAGCAAGTGGGTCTTCAGCAGCGACTGGCTGCAGCCGGACGAGACGATGATCAAGCCGATGGTCAAGGCCTCGGCCGACAAGTACGCGGCCGAGAAGAAGTTCCAGCGCCGCACCACGGCGGACTGCCAGTGAGCGCCGGCGGCTGAGCCGTTGCACGCCCGGGGGCTCGCGCCGCGAGCCCTCGCCGCAGCGCCGCGTGCGGTGCTGCGGCGAGACACCGGAAGGCCCCGATGAGCACCACCCTCCTCGACGTCAACGGCATCGAGGTCATCTACAACCACGTGATCCTCGTGCTCAAGGGCGTGTCGCTGCGCGTGCCCGAGGGCGGCGTGGTCGCGCTGCTCGGCGGCAACGGCGCGGGCAAGACCACCACGCTGCGCGCGGTCAGCAACCTGCTGCGCGGCGAGCGCGGCGAGGTCACCAAGGGCTCGATCGAGCTGCGCGGCGAGCGCATCGAGAAGCTGTCCACCGCCGACATGGTCGAGCGCGGCGTGATCCAGGTGATGGAAGGCCGCCACTGCTTCGCCCACCTGACGATCGAGGACAACCTGATGACCGGCGCCTACACCCGCCAGGACGGCAAGGCCGCGGTCGCGCAGACGCTGGAGAAGGTCTACGCCTACTTCCCGCGGCTGAAGACGCGGCGCACGAGCCAGGCGGCCTACACCAGCGGCGGCGAGCAGCAGATGTGCGCGATCGGCCGGGCGCTGATGGCGAATCCGAAGATGGTGCTGCTCGACGAGCCGAGCATGGGCCTGGCGCCGCAGATCGTCGAGGAGGTGTTCGAGATCGTGAAGGACCTGAACACCAAGGAGCGCGTGACCTTCCTGCTCGCCGAGCAGAACACCAACATGGCGCTGCGCTACGCCGACTACGGCTACATCCTCGAGAACGGCCGCGTCGTGATGGACGGCGAGGCGAAGGCGCTGCGCGAGAACGAGGACGTGAAGGAGTTCTACCTCGGCGTCGGCGGCGGCGACCGCAAGAGCTTCCGCGACGTGAAGAGCTACAAGCGCCGCAAGCGCTGGCTGGCCTAGGGCGCGCCGATGGCCGAGGACTTCGGCTTCGCGGCGCCGCCGTTCGACGCGGCGGCCGCGCTGCAGCGGCTGAAGCGAGAGTTGCGCGAGCTCGGCCTGGCCGAGCGCGAGGGCGTCTTCGAGCGGCGCGGCGTCGCGATCGCCCGCGCCGCGATCGACGGCCCTTCGCTGGACGCGGCGCTGGTGCGCCGGCCGCAGCGCAGCGGGCCGCAGTGGCAGGCGCGCATGCTCAAGAGCAGCGCCGACGTGCGCGACTTCGTCGCCGAGTGCAAGCGCCGGCTGGCCGGCTGGAGCGACCGTGATGAGTGAGTTCTACGACGCGCTCGAAACGCGCGACCCGGCCGAGCGCGAAGGCGCGCTGCTTTCCGCCCTGCCGCGGCAGGTGGCGGCGGCGCTGCCGCTGCCGGCCTTCGCCGAGCGCCTGCGCGGCGTCGACGCCGAGGCGGTGACGACGCGCGCCGCGCTGGCCACGCTGCCGGTGACCCGCAAGCACGAACTGCTCGAGCGCCAGCAGGCCGCGCGCGCCGCGGGCGGCGACCCCTTCGGCGGCTTCGCCGCGATCGGC
>JAFLDG010000150.1 GCA_017302495.1 Burkholderiales bacterium | reverse complement strand
GGTACGACGGCAGCGTCACCGGGCGCCCGGGCCGGCTGACCACCGGCGGGCCGACGTAGATCGGCCCGCCCCAGTAGGGGTAGCGGCCGTACCACGGGCTGCCCCAGCCGGGCCCGTAGCCGGCGCTCACGCCGACGCTGTAGCTGACGTTGCCGCCGGCGCAGCCTGCGAGCAGGCCGGCGCCGGCCAGCGCCAGCAGGCGCTCGAGCGCGGCGCGCCGATCGTCGCAGCGATCCTTCATGCGGCCTCCGCCTGCACGGCCAACACGCCGAAAGGCGCACCGCCGGAGTCGACGCAGATGGCCACGCGGCCGTCGAGCCTATCGGCACGCGGCTCGACCACCAGCCGGCCGCCGGCGGCGCGCACGCGCGCGGCGGTGGCGCCGGCATCGGCGACGCGCAGGAACGGAATCCACACCGGCGGCAGGTCCGGGAACAACGTCTTGCGGATCGACGCGCGGCCGAAGCCGCCGGACGACAGCTGCAGGTAGGGCGTGCCCGCGTCGTCGGTCTCGCGCTCGATCTCGCTGCCGCCCAGCGGGGCGTAGAAGCGGGCGGCGCGCTCCGGGTCCAGCGCCCACAGCTCCAGCCACACCCATTCGTTCAGCTCGGCCAGGTAGTCGTCCGGGTCGCCGCCGAGCGCGCGGATGACGCCGAAGGGCAGGCCTTCGGGGTCGCCGAGGATGGCAACCTCGCCGCGCCCCGGCAGCAGGGTCGGCGCCACCACGACGCGGCCGCCGTTGCGGCCGGCATCGCGGGCGGCGCGGGCCGGGTCCTCGACCGACATCAGCGGCATCCAGCGGCTGCCCGGCGCGGTGCCGGGGCCGGCCTCGCGCGGCACGATCGCGCCGACAGCCTCGTCGTCGGCCAGCGCCAGGCGGTAGCGCCCGCCGAGCGCCGCCGTGGGCTCGAAGCGCCAGCCGAAGACCGCGGCGTAGAAGCGCTCGGACGCGGCAACGTCCTCGGTGAACAGGTCGGCCCAGACCCACCGCCCCGGGCTCCAGCGGCCGGACGGGAAGGCGGTGATCGGCGGCCAGATCTCGTCCGCAGGGCCCGCGGCCCGCGCCGCAAGCGTCGCGGCACCGAGGCCGGCACCGGCGGCGGCCAGCCAGCGGCGGCGTGCGCCGGGTTCGTCGTGGTTCATCGGGGCCGGTTCCTTTCCGGGGCAGGGCGAACGGCCGCTAGCGGCCGCGCGCACGTGGCCCTCAGCGCTCGTTCTCCAGCAGGCTGCGGGCCTTCTCGATCTCGTGCTTCTTGTCCGCGCCGACGCGGGGGTAGGCCAGGTCCATCTCTTCCAGCGCCTGCACCACGGCGGCCACCACCACCAGCCGCAGGTACCACTTGTTGTCGGCCGGCACCACGTACCACGGCGCGTGCGGCGAGGCGGTGGCGCGGATCGCCTGCTCGTAGGCCGACTGGTATTCGTCCCAGTGGCCGCGCTCGCGCACGTCGGCTTCCGAGAACTTCCAGTTGCGGCTCGGTTCGTTCAGCCGCTCCATGAAGCGGCGCTTCTGCTCGTCGCGCGAGACGTTGAGGAAGAACTTCAGCACCTGGGTGCCCTGGCGCGTCAGGTAGTCCTCGAAGTGCGCGATGTCGGCCAGCCGCTGCTCGAAGATCTTCTTCGGCAGGCACTCGGGCGGCAGCTTCTGCGCATCGAGGATCGCGCGGTGCACGCGCACCACCAGCACCTCCTCGTAGTAGGAGCGGTTGAAGATGCCGATGCGCCCGCGCTCGGGCAGCTCGCGCCAGTAGCGCCACAGGAAGTCGTGGTCCAGCTCCTGCGCCGACGGTTGCTTGAAGGACACCACCTGCACGCCCTGCGGGTTGACCCCGCTCATCACGTGCTTGATGGTGCCGTCCTTGCCGGCGGCGTCCATCGCCTGGAACACCAGCAGCAGCGAGCGGCGGTCCTGCGCGTAGAGCTTGTCCTGCTGCTGGGCCAGCCAGTCGACGCCGCGCGCCAGCATCTCCTTGGCCTCGGGCTTGTCCTCGCTGCCCATGCGGCCGGTGTCGCCCGGGTCGTGGTCGCGCAGGCGGAAGCCCTTGCCCTGCGTCACGCGGTGGCGCCGGATCGCGTCGTCGATGCGCTGGATGATCTGCTTGCGGCTGGGCATGAGGGTGGGCTCCAACAGTGTGGTTTGGCGCATTAGAGCCGATCGGCGCCGGCGCGGGCGGGCCGGCGCCGCGCACGCCGGCGAGCGCTTCAGCCGGGCAGGCCGAGCATCTCGCGCTTGGTGCGCATCTCCGACCACACCGTGGCGGCCAGGGCCATCACGGCGACGACCAGCGCGGCCGCCAGCGGGCTGACCATGACGGTGCCGGCGAAACGCTGCCACAGCACCGCCGCCGCGACAACGGCGCCGAAGGACAACAAGGTGTTGCGCACCGCGATGCCCAGGCCCCGGGTCCAGTACGGCATCTGCGTCAGCGCGTCCGGTGCCGAGCCCGACTTGCGTGCGCCACGGCGGAACACGAAGAAGGTGATCGAGGTGATGATGAAGGTCAGCGCCAGCACGGCCGTCGCCGCGTTGCCGAGCGCCGTCACACCGGGCGCCGAGATGCTGTCCGTCGACAGCGGCACCTGCGGCAGCGACTTGAACGCCGACCAGGAGATGGCGCCGTTGATGACGCCGTTGATCAGGCCGCCGGGCAG
This sequence comes from Burkholderiales bacterium, assembly GCA_017302495.1. Classification (GTDB taxonomy): domain Bacteria; phylum Pseudomonadota; class Gammaproteobacteria; order Burkholderiales; family Burkholderiaceae_C; genus Rubrivivax. The sequence continues at coordinate 6,895 of JAFLDG010000150.1, read as the reverse complement.
CGACTGCACGAGGCGCGGTGCTTGGGTGGAGAAGCTCATCGGGTGGTCTTCGGTGCCGCGGCAAGGCCGCCGCCAGCGTGAGGCCATTCGCGGACCGTATTGGACAAGCGGCCGGGGCCTGCGATCAACTCGCCGCGCCCAAAATGGGCAAGGCTGCTTGCATCGACTCGCGAGCTCGCCAGAATCTTGCGCTTCCCAACGCCCAGGAGCAGCAGGCAGATGAACGTACTCGACCAGTTCAGCATGCAGGGCCAGGTGGCCATCGTCACCGGTGCCGCGGCCGGCATCGGCCGCGGCATTGCGGAGACCTTCGCCGCCGCGGGCGCGGCCGTCGTCGTCAGCGACCTCGAGCTTGCCAAGGCCGAAGCCGCCGCCGCGGCGATCCGCCAGGCCGGCGGCCAGGCGCACGCCGCCGTGTGCAACGTGACGCAGGAGGGAGACCGCGTGCAGCTGGTGCGGGCCGCGGTCGAGCGCTTCGGCAAGCTCACGGTGCTGGTCAACAACGCCGGCGGCGGCGGGCCCAAACCCTTCGACATGCCGATGGAGACCTTCGTCTGGGCGTACGAGCTGAACGTGTTCTCGGTCTTTCACCTGACGCAACTGTGCGCGCCGCACATCGAAAGGGCAGGCGGCGGTGCCGTACTCAACATCAGCTCGATGGCCGGCGAGAACAAGAACCAGCGCATGGCGTCCTATGCGTCGTCGAAGGCGGCCGAGAACCACTTGACGCGCAATATCGCGTTCGATCTGGGCCCCAAGGGCATCCGCGTCAACGCCATCGCACCGGGCGCCATCAAGACGGCCGCGCTGGCCAGCGTGCTGACACCCGAGATCGAAAAGGCAATGCTGAAGCACACGCCGCTCGGCCGGCTGGGCGAAGCGCGCGACATCGCCAACGCGGCGCTGTTCCTGTGCAGCCCGGCGTCGGCCTGGGTCAGCGGCCAGGTGCTCACCGTCAGCGGCGGCGGCGTGCAGGAACTCGACTGACCTGCGCCGGCCGAGCGCACACCGACTTCCGTTCGACTTCTACTTCGGAGAACCCCGTGGCCCACGACCCGTACCAGATCCTCGCCCACCCGTTCAGCCTGGAAGGCTATGCAGTCATCATCACCGGCGCCGGCGGCGCCATCGGTGGCGCAACGGCGCATGTGCTGGCGCAGGCCGGCGCCAACGTGGTCGTCAGCGACCTGAACCTGGAAAACGCCGAGAAGGTGGCCGAAGCGGTGCACAAGGCCACCGGCCGCGAGACGCTGGCGCTGCGCACCGACGTCACCAGCGAGGCCGAGCAGCAGGCGCTGGTCGACGCCACGCTCGGCAAGTTCGGCAAGATCACCGCGCTGATCAACAACGTCGGCTGGGGCGAGTACACGCCGCTGTGGGACGTGAGCATGGACTACATGATGAAGTCCTACCTGCTCAACACGGTCAGCGCCTACAACCTGTCGAAGCTGTGCATGCCGCACCTGAAAGCGCAGCAGAACGCGTCGATCACGATCTCCGGCTCGGCGGTGGGCACCACGCCGTCGCCGGAGTTCATCTCGTACAGCAACGCCAAGGCCGCGCTGCTGCACATGAGCAAGAGCATCGCCGCGATGTCCGGCCCCGAGGTGCGCTGCAACGCCGTCGTCATCGGCTCGGTAGACAACGGCGAAGCGACGCTGAAGGCCGGCTACGACGCGGCGATGCTGAAGCGCCTGGCCGATGCCTTCGTGCTGAAGCGCCGCGGCACGCCCTTCGACATCGCCTACGCCTTCAACTACCTGCTGTCGCCGGCGGCGGCCTGGGTCACCGGCATCCACCTGCACGTCGACGGCGGCGGCAGCTACAAGAGCAAGATGCCGACCGCCGAATGAGGTCGATGTGGGGCAAGGGCCGTGCGTCGCGGGCGCGGCGCCTGGCCCGGCGGTGCGTTCAAGTCTGCCTTGCGTGGGCGTTGTCGATCGCCGCGACGGCGCCTTCGCTGGCGCAGGATGCCGGCGCAGCCGGGGGCGTTGCCGGCCCGGGCACGATCGATCTGCTGTCGGGACTGGAGACCCGCATCGTCGACTCGGTCAGCGTCGTGGCCGAAGGCACCACCGGCGATGCACAGCGCGACGCCCGGGCGCTGGAAGCTGCAAGGGCCTCGCTGACGCTTCGCCCGGGCGCCCGTGTGTCGCGGTCGGTGCTCGATGCCGAGCAAGTGCGCCTTTCTGCCCTGGCGGACGTCGCAGCGGCGGAGGTGGCGCTGACGCCGCGAGGCGATCCGTTCCGCGTGCACATCGAGTTCACGCTGTGGCTGGGCGAGCGCGTCGCCACGATCCGCGGCATGCTGGCGGAAGACGGAGTCGGCGCCTTTCCCATCCTCTGGCGTGACGAAGACAGCCTGCTGCGGGTGCAGCTCAACGGCGGCTTCGGCCTGTTCAGCGACGGCAACCCCTGGTTCGGCGACTCGCCGACGTTCACCAAGCGCAATCCGCTCGTGCAGAACCCGGCGGTGGGCGCGGACACCGGAAGCCGGGCCACCTGGGGCGAGGCCTACGTCGAGTTCGGCCTTGCCGGAGTCACCCGCCTGGGAGCCAGCAATGTGGCGGTATACGGCGCTGCAACGGCCATCCTGCCCGCCTCGACCGGCCAGGACATTTTTCGTGACGACACGCGCAGCACCTTCGACATGGAGAAGGCCTACGCCGGCGTGCTGTGGGGCTCCGACGATCGATCTCGGACCGTGAACCTTTCGCTGGGCCGACAGAACTTCACGCTCAACGATGGTTTCCTGATCGGTCAGTACGGGTCGCAGTGGAACGCCGGACCCCGACCGGGCATCTACCTGGCGCCACGTACGACCCACGACTTCACTTTCATAGGCATCGGGAGGCTCGAGGACTGGACCTTCACCGGGTTCTATCTCGACCCGAACGAGTACGAGCCGCTGTCGACCGATACCCGCTTGGCGGGTGCCAACCTGCGCTATTCGTTCACCGACCGTTTCTATTTCGACGGCACGTATGTCCAGGCGGTCGAGTCGACGATGCGCTATCCGGTCCCCGGCGGAGTCGTAGGCACCCGCGACGGCTTGCGCACCTTTGCCGGACATGGGCGCTGGGCGGATCCCGATGTGCGGCCGGGCCTGTGGCTCGAATCCGAGCTCGCTTATCAGAACCATGCCGATTTCCCGATGTCGGCCTGGGGCGGCTATGCGACGGCGGGTTATCTCGCGCGCACCTGGCCGTGGACGCCGAGCCTGTCTTTGCGTTACTCGGCGCGCACCGGCGACGACCCGCGGACCTCGACCTACGAGCGCTTCGATCCGCTGTACGCAGGCGGCCTGTCGGAGTGGCTCGAAGGCATCACCATCAACAAGGTGCTGACGGCGACGAATCGGCGCACCTACCGCATCAGGCTGAACGTCGCGCCTGCCGAGCGGGTGAACCTGACGCTGGACTGGTTCAAGCACGAGGCTGAGCAGCTGAACAACCTCGGCGGCAACCCGGCGCTTTCGACGCTCGCCAGCGACGACCTCGGAGAGGAACTGCAATTCGTCGCGCGCTGGGCGCTGTCGCGCAACGTCTTCCTGCTCGGCGTCGCTTCCGTCGCCCGCCCGGGCGAGGCGATTCGGGCGGCGACCCAGGGCAACAGCCGCACCTGGAGCACGCTCCAGGCCCATGTCTACTGGAACTTCTGAAGAGGACTCGATGACTGGCTTCGATCACCTGAGCTTCGACGGCAAGGCGCTTCTCATCACCGGCGGCAGCCAGGGAATCGGCGCTGCCGCGGCACGGCTGGCTGCGCGCCGTGGCGCCAAGGTGATGATCGCCTCGCCCGATGCGAATCTGCTGGAGCATGTCAGTGCCGAGATTCGCGCCGAGGGGGGCGTCTGTGCGTGGACGCTGTGCGATGTCACCGACTCGGCGCAGGTGCGGGCAATGGTTGCCAAGACGGTACAGACCTATGGCAGTCTCGATCTCGCCTACGTCAACGCGGGCATCTCGCACCCGCCGCTGATGCCGGTCGATGCGGACGACGAGCTGATCAAGCACGTGCTCGACGTCAACGTGTTCGGCGCCTTCGTCACATGTCGTGAGGCGATCAAGGCGATGCTGGCGCAGGACCGCGGCGGCGCGGTGGTGGTCAACGGCTCGATGGCCGGTATTGCCGGCGTGGGCACGATGGCGCCTTATGCGACCAGCAAGCACGCGGTCGCGGGCATGGTGAAGTCGTTTGCGCTGGCCTATGGCCACCGGGGCATCCGCGTCAACTTCCACGGGCCAGGCGCCACCGAGACGCCGATGTACGACGAGTCGGTGCGCAATGTCATGGCGTTTCGAAAGACGCACGCCGATCTGCCGGTGCCCTCGAAGGTCAAGGGCCCGCTCGGCCGCGACCAGACAGCCGAGGAGCAGGCCGAGGTCGCCTGCTTCCTGCTGTCCGACGCGGCGGGCGCATTGACGGGATCGATCGTCATCGCCGACGGCGGCGCGACCGCTTTCTGACGCGAGACGCACTTTCGCGAATGCCAGTGCCCGGCCTGCAGGACCGGCGGCATGAATCCGCCCTCTCGGGCCAACTCGACAGAAGGGAACGAACGATGAACCGCAGACAAGCGTTGACCACGGTGGCCGCGAGCGCGACGACCGTGGTCGCAACCGGCCACGCAGCGGCAGCCCGGCCCGAGCCGGTTCAGATGTCCCTCGCTCTCGAGGACTACGCCCAGCCGTGGAAGACGCCGGACCCGAACGTCGCCAATCGGATGAACGTGGCGCGGGTGCCGGACGACTACTTCATGCCCGGCCGCTTCGCCGGCAAGACCGTGCTCGTGACCGGCTGTGCGCGCGGCATGGGGAAGGCGGCGGCGGTTCGCCTCGCGCGCGAAGGCGCGAACGTGGTCGGGGTCGACATCCTCGAGCAGCTCGGCGCCAAGACGATTGCCGAGATCGCGGCAGCGGGCCACCGGGCCACGTTTGTCGCCGGCGACATTTCCAAGGACTCGGTGTGCGCGGAAATGGTCAGGGTGTGCGTCACCCAGTGCGGCGGACTCGACGCCGCTCTCAACAATGCCGGCGTGACGGACGCGCTGGGGCCGGACGAAGCGATCGACTACCTCCGGCAGCGGGACCGCGTGATGGCCCCGCTGCACCTTGCCGGGGACGCCTACTGGCAGCGCGTGATGGACGTCAACGCGACGGGCACCTTCTACTCGATGCGCCACGAGATCCGCCAGATGTTGGCGCAGAACCGCGGCGGCGCGATCGTGAACGTGGCGTCCGTCGCCGGCCTCGTCGGCTTTGGCGGCACCTCCGCCTACGTGGCCTCGAAGCACGCAGTCAACGGGTTGACTCGCAGCGCCGCCATCGACTATGCGCCGTTCGGCATCCGGATCAATTCGGTGAACATGCATACGACCGAGACGCCGATGTTCGACAGGGGCCGCGAGATCCTGGCCCAGCGGTCCGCAACCGGCTACAAGGACACCGGCATCGGCCTGGCCAAGATCTTCAACCTGCTGCAGTACAGCGACGAGCGCAAGCGCGGATCGACGGCGGCGGAACAGGCGGCGGTGATGCTGTTCCTGCTTTCGCCGGAATCGTCGTACATCACCGGCGCGACCTACCAGACCGATGGCGGGTTCGTGACGATCTGAGCGGCGGCGCCGATACGCTCCGCCTCCTGTCGGCGGGCGTCGTGGCGGCGGCGCTGCGTCAGAGCGTCATCACCACCCGCCCGTCGATCGCGCCGGCCTTCATGCGATCGAAGACGGCATTGATGTTGTCCAGCCGGTCGGTCGAGTAGTGCGACTTGACCAGGCCGTCGCCGGCGAAGGCCAGCGATTCGATCAGGTCGGCACGCGTGCCGACGATCGAGCCGCGCACCGTCTTGGCGTTGAGCACCACGTCGAAGATCGGCAGCGGGAAGTCGCCTGGCGGCAGACCCACCAGCGACATCGTGCCGCGCTTGTGCAGCATGCCGATGCCCTGCGCGAAGGCCGCGCGCGAGACCGCGGTGACGAGCACGCCGTGCGCGCCGCGCACGTGCTTCTGTACCTCGGCCACCGGATCCTGCGTGGCGGCGTCGACCGTCATGTCCGCGCCCAGCTGCTGCGCGAGCTTCAGCTTGTCGTCGGCGATGTCCACCGCGATGACGCGCAAGCCCATCGCCTTCGCGTACTGCACCGCCATGTGGCCCAGGCCGCCGATGCCCGAGACGGCCACCCAGTCGCCGGGCTTGCAGTCCAGCACCTTCAACCCCTTGTAGACCGTGACCCCGGCGCACAGCACCGGCGCGGCGGCCTCGAAGCCCAGCGTGTCGGGCAGGCGGCCGATGTAGCCGGGATCGGCCAGCACGTACTCGGCGTAGCCGCCGTTGACGCTGTAGCCGGTCATCTGCTGCGCGTCGCACAGCGTCTCCCAGCCGGTGATGCAGTGCTCGCAATGGCCACAGGCGGTGTGCAGCCATGGCACGCCGACGCGGTCGCCCTCCTTGGCCAGCTTGACGCCGCGGCCCACGCGCGCGACGAAGCCGGTGCCCTCGTGGCCCGGGATGAAGGGCAGCGAGGGCTTGACTGGCCAGTCGCCGCTGGCGGCGTGCAAGTCGGTGTGGCACACGCCCGAGGCCACCACCTTGACCAGCACCTGGCCGTCGGGCACCTCGGGCACCGGCACGTCCTCGATGACCAGCGGCTTGCCGAACTCGTGCACGACGGCGGCTTTCATCTTTTCTGCCATGGCAACTTTCCCTGTGTTGGCCTGCGCAATCGCATGCCGCGCATGCTGCCACGGCACGCCGCGCGCCGCGCATCGGTCTGCCCAATGTGGGCGAATCCCGAAGGGCACTGCCGGTGCCGCGGCGCCATGGGCGCTCGCGGCCGCGGCCCGCAGGCTGCGCCGGGGCGGGCACCGCCGCCTGCGGCAGCCGAGCGGCT
>JAFLDG010000015.1 GCA_017302495.1 Burkholderiales bacterium | reverse complement strand
GGCAGGGGCACCGGCGCCCGCGCGCCCGCTGCCGCTGGCGCAGGAGCTGCCGCAGGCCGCGCGCCTGCGCGCGCAGGCGCGCGCCCAGGTGGCCTCGCTGCACGAGGACGCGCGCCTGGGCCGCGCGCTCGACCTCGAGGGCTGCGTGCCGCTGGTCGACGAGATCGCGGCGTCGATGCAGCGCAACGCCGGCGCGCTGCTCGGCCTGGTGCGGCTGAAGGCGCACGACGACTACACGTTCATGCACTCGGTGGCGGTGTGCACGCTGATGGTCGTGCTCGCGCGTCGCCTGGGCCACGACGAGACGCAGGTGCGCGAGGCCGGGCTGGCCGGCCTGCTGCACGACCTGGGCAAGGCCGGCATCCCGCTGGCCGTGCTGAACAAGCCGGGCAAGCTCACGCCCGACGAATACCGGCAGATGCAGGCGCATCCGCGGCTCGGCGTCGAGATGCTGCGCGCCTCGGGCCTGACCGCGGCCGCCGCGCTCGACGTCTGCCTGCACCACCACGAGCGGCCCGACGGCCGCGGTTACCCCGACGGCCTGGCCGGCGACGCGTTCACGCCGCTCGCGCGCATGGCGGCGGTGTGCGACGTCTACGACGCGATCACCTCGAACCGGCCGTACAAGGCCGGTTGGAGCCCGGACGAGTCGATCGCGCGCATGGCGACCTGGACGCGCGAGGGCAAGTTCGATCCGGCGATGTTCCGCGCCTTCGTCGACTGCGTCGGCATCTACCCGGTCGGCTCGCTGGTGCGGCTGAAGTCGCAGCGGCTGGCGGTGGTGGTCGAGCACCTGCCGCAGGCGCCGACGGCGCCGCGGGTCCGGGTGTTCTATTCGATCCGCGCGCAGATGCAGCAGCCGCCGGAGCTGATCGACCTGAGCCAGCCGGGCTGCCGCGAGCAGATCGTCGGCCGCGAGTCGAACCGGCAGTGGCGCTTCCCGTTCCTCGACACGCTCGCCGCGCCGGACGACGGCGGCCGGCGCGCGGCCTGATCCCGATCCGGCCCCGGCAGGAGATCCGCGCATGACCGCATCGCCCCGCCCGAAAGCGCCGCGCCTGCCGGCGCGCCTGCTGCCGTGGGCCCTGAGCGCCGCCGGCTTCGCCGCGACCTTCGGCCACTGGGCCCTCGGCGCCGGCTCGGCGCTGCTGCCGCTGCCCTTCGCTGCGCTCGCGCTGCTCGGCCTGCACGACCGGCTGCAGACGCGGCGCTCGGTGCTGCGCAACTACCCGATCGCCGGCCACCTGCGCTTCCTGCTCGAGTACGTGCGGCCCGAGATCCGCCAGTACTTCATCGAATCCGACCGCGAGGCCGCGCCGTTCTCGCGCCAGCAGCGCTCGCTGGTCTACCAGCGCGCCAAGGGCGCCCCCGCCCAGCGGCCCTTCGGCACGCAGCTCGACGTGCACGCCGCCGGCTTCGAGTGGATCAACCACTCGCTGCGGCCGACGCAGCTCGACGGCCACGACTTCCGCGTCGTCATCGGCGCCGGCCGGCCGCAGCCCTACGCGGCGAGCGTGTTCAACATCTCGGCGATGAGCTTCGGCGCGCTGAGCGCGAACGCGATCCTCGCGCTGAACGCCGGCGCCGCGCGCGGCGGCTTCGCGCACGACACCGGCGAGGGCTCGATCAGCCGGCACCACCGCGTGCACGGCGGCGACCTGATCTGGGAGATCGGCTCGGGCTACTTCGGCTGCCGCGATGCGCAGGGCCGGTTCGACGAGCAGGCCTTCGCCGCGCAGGCGCGCGCGCCGCAGGTGAAGATGATCGAGCTCAAGCTGAGCCAGGGCGCGAAGCCTGGTCACGGCGGCGTGCTGCCGGGCCCGAAGGTCACGGCCGAGATCGCCGAGGCGCGCGGCGTGCCGGCGGGCACCGACTGCATCAGCCCGGCGCGGCACGGCGCCTTCGGCACGCCGGTGGAACTGCTGCGCTTCGTCGACCGGCTGCGCGTGCTGTCCGGCGGCAAGCCCACCGGCTTCAAGCTGTGCGTCGGCCACCCGTGGGAGTGGTTCGCGATCTGCAAGGCGATGCTCGCCACCGGCATCGTGCCGGACTTCATCGTCGTCGACGGTGCCGAGGGCGGCACCGGGGCCGCGCCGCTGGAGTTCACCGACCACGTCGGCGCGCCGCTGCAGGAAGGGCTGGTGCTGGTGCACAACACGCTGGTGGGCCTGGGGCTGCGCGCGCAGATCCGCCTCGGCTGCGCCGGCAAGGTGGTGAGCGCGTTCGACATCGCGCGCGCGATGGCGCTCGGCGCCGACTGGTGCAACGCGGCCCGCGGCTTCATGTTCGCGCTCGGCTGCATCCAGGCGCAGGCCTGCCACACCGGCACCTGCCCGACCGGCGTCGCGACCCAGGACCCGCGGCGCCAGCGGGCGCTGCACGTGCCGGACAAGGCCGAGCGCGTCTACCGCTTCCACCGCCATACGCTCGAGGCGCTGCAGGAGCTGGTGCAGGCCGCCGGGCTGCGCCATCCGAGCCAGATCCGGGCCGAGCACATCGTGCGCCGCGGCGCCGACCACGAGGTGCGCCTGCTCGCGAACCTGCTGCCGCGCATGGCGCCGGGTGCGCTGCGCGCCGCGATCGACGGCCGCGCCGAGTGGCCGCACGCGGTCTACCGGCAGTACTGGCCGATCGCCAGCGCCTACAGCTTCGATCCGCTGCCGGCAGCCGCCCACGTCGTGCCGGCCGAGCGCGGGCCGCACCGCCGCCGGCGCCAGGCGCACCGGATCTGACGTACGTCGGCCGGGCCCGCCGCGGCCCGGCGCGCCGAAGCTCAGCCCGCCGGGCGCGTCTCGGCGAAGCTCGGCCGGGTCTGCAGCTTGTCGTACAGCCGGGCCAGGTTGGCGTGCGCGCCGCGCCAGTCGATCGCGCCGAAGCGGAAATCGAGATAGCCGAGCGCGCAGCCGACCGCGATGTCGGCCAGCGTCAGCTGCGTGCCGCCGGTGCACCAGGCGCGGTCGCCGAGGCCGCGGCTCATCGCCGCGAGTGCGGCGTCGACACGGCTCATCTGCCGGTCGACCCAGGCCTGCGAGCGCTGCTCGGGCGTGCGCCCGGCCCACACCTGCTCCATGCGTGCGCCGACCGCGCCGTCGAGCACGCCGTCGGCCAGGGCCTCCCAGGTGCGGACCTCGACGCGCTCGCGCCCGCTGGCCGGGATCAGCTTGCCCACCGGCGACAGCGTGTCCAGGTACTCGACGATCACGCGCGAGTCGAACACCGCCTCGCCGCCTTCCATCACCAGGCAGGGCACCTTGCCGAGCGGGTTGAACTTCAGCATCGCGTCGCTCGCCCACGGATCCTCGAGGACGAACTGGAAGTCGAGTTTCTTCTCCGCCATCACCACCCGCACCTTGCGGACGTAGGGGCTGGTGAGGGATCCGATCAGTTTCATTTGGCCACGGCCCAGAGCTTTCGATTCATTCTAGCGACGCCCCTCCGCGCGCATGCCCGCTCAGGCCGGGGGGCTCGCGGCTTCGGCCTGCGAGGAGGTCCAGTCCACCGCGGCCGGCCGGCCGGGCAGCTGCAGCACCGCCGTCGCTGCCGGCGAGCGTGCGATCACTTGCCCGCGCCGCATCACCCACAGGCGGTTGGCGCGCAGGCGGATCGCCTCGATCGGCGAGCGGGCCTGGAGCAGCACGCAGTCGGCGGCCTTGCCCACTTCCAGCCCGTAGTCGGCCAGGCCCAGCACGCGGGCGTTGTTCACCGTCACCGCGTCGAAGCAGGCGCGCATGCCGTCCAGCGAGGTCATCTGCGCCACGTGCAGGCCCATCTGCGCCACCTCGAGCATGTCGCCGCTGCCCATCGGGTACCAGGGGTCCATCACGCAGTCGTGGCCGAAGCCGACGTTGATGCCGGCGGCCATCAGCTCGGGCACGCGCGTCATGCCGCGGCGCTTGGGGTAGGTGTCGTGCCGGCCCTGCAGCGTGATGTTGATCAGCGGGTTGGCCACGGCATGAAGCCCCGCCTCGCGCAGCAGCGGGATCAGCTTCGACACGTAGTAGTTGTCCATCGAATGCATCGAGGTGAGGTGCGAACCGGTCACCCGGCCCTGCAGCCCCAGGCGCTGGGTGTGGAAGGCCAGCGTCTCCACATGGCGGCTCAAGGGGTCGTCGCTCTCGTCGCAGTGCATGTCGACGGCCAAGCCGCGCTCGGCGGCCAGCTCGCAGAGGAGCTTCACGCTCTCGGCGCCCTGTTCAGAAGTGCGCTCGAAATGCGGAATGCCGCCGACCACGTCCACGCCCATGTCCAGCGCGCGCTTTAGCTGGTCCAGCGCCCTCGGCGAGCGCAGCACGCCGTCCTGTGGGAAGGCCACCAGCTGCAGGTCCAGGTAGGACTTGACCCGCTCGCGCACGTGCAGCAGCGCCTCCACCGCCAGCAGCCGCGGGTCGCAGACGTCGACATGCGAGCGGATCGCCAGCAGCCCCTTGGCCACCGCCCAGTCGCAGTAGCGCAGCGCGCGCTCGACCAGCGCCTCCTGCGTCAGGTGGGGCTTCAGCTCGCCCCACAGCGCGATGCCTTCCAGCAGCGTGCCCGACACGTTCAGCCGCGGCAGCCCCAGGCTCAGCGTCGCGTCCATGTGGAAATGCGCGTCGACGAAGGGCGGGCTAAGCAGCCAACCCTGCGCGTCGATGACTTCGGCGCCCTCGGGCGTGGGCAGATCCGGGCCGATGGCGACGAAGCGGCCGTTTTCGATCAGCACGCGCTGGTTGCGGCGGCCGTCGGGCAGGGTGGCGTCGGTGATCAGCAGCATCACGGTCCTCCGGGTTCAGCGCGCGTTCCACGGCCTCGCAGAGCTCGGCCGGCTCGCGCCGCGTGCGGCCCTGCGCAGGCAGGCCCGCATGTCAGCGCTCGCCCTTGCGGTACGGCTTCATCAACGCCTGCGGGTAGGCGGCGCGCCGCGCCATCAGCACCAGCGCGGCAATGCTCAACAGGTAGGGCAGCATCAGGTACACCTGATAGGGCACGTCGATGCCGAACAGGCCGCTGCCGGCCTGCTGCAGCCGCAGCTGCAGCGCGTCGAACAGCGCGAACAGCAGCGCGCCCAGCAACGCCTTGCCCGGCCGCCAGCTGGCGAACACCACCAGCGCCACGCAGACCCAGCCGCGGCCGTTGACCATGTTGAAGTAGAAGGCGTTGAAGGCCGCCAGCGTCAGGAAGGCTCCCGCCACGCCCATCAGCGCAGAGCCGGCGACGATGGCCGCGGTGCGCACGCCGGCCACGCTCAAGCCCTGGCCTTCGGCCGCGGCCGGGTTCTCGCCGACCATGCGCAGCGCCAGCCCGGCCGGGGTGCGGTACAGCAGCCAGCCGAGGGCCGGCACGAGCAGCAGCGCCAGCAGCGTCAGCGGCGTCTGCGCGTTCAGCACGGGGATCGGCAGCCAGCTCATTTCGCTGAAGGGCTGGATGGTCGGCGGGCTGTCCACCTTGGGGAAGCTGACGCGGTAGGCGTAGCTCGCCAGGCTGGTGGCGAAGAGCGTCAGCCCCAGCCCCGACACATGCTGCGACAGCGACAGCGTCACCGTCAGCAGCGCATGCAGCAGGCCGAAGGCCGCGCCCACCAGCGCCGCGACCGCCACGCCGGCCCACAGCCCCGCACCCTGGTACACCGCCAGCCAGCCGGCGAAGGCGCCGGCGACCATGATCCCTTCGATGCCCAGGTTCAGCACGCCGGCGCGCTCGCACAGCAGCACGCCCAGCGTGCCCAGGATCAGCGGCGTGGCGATGCGCAGCACGGCGACCCAGAAGGGCGCCTCTGCAAGAAGTTCCAGCGTCTCGGCCAACGACGCGCCTCGGACTCAGCCTTTTCGCGGTTTCGCGCTTGCCGCGACTTTGCTGATCGCGTCCAGCTTGTCGACGATTTCGTTGTCGATACTTGCAACAGGCACGAATTCAGCAAGCCGGTAGTAGTCCTTCTTGTACATCGTTGCCCGCGGCAGGTCGGCCTTGTCGAGGAACAGCTGGAAAAGTCCATCCAGCACATCGTCGCTGGCCTTGACATCGGTACTCCACATTGAAGGGCGACGCAAAGTTGCGCGCGCTGACTCCGTCTCTGCGATGGCGGCTCGCATGACGCTCGACAGCCGAGTTCTTTCCTCCGCCACGAAAAGGTCATCTGGCGTGTCGCCCGCGATCGAGGCAGCCCACGCGATGAGCGCGTCTGGCGTGCACAGGTAGTTCTCGAGTTCCCTGCGAGTCCAGCAAAGTTCTGTCAAGGCACTGGCGTCAGCCTGTAAAGCCATCGGATTCTCCAAGCGATCGAAGATCGCCAGCCCCAACAACTCCGGCTTGGCTTCACGCAACCCCCAGAACCTCTCGCGTGCACTCGGGGGCGTGTTCGAATTGATGTAGTCGACGTACGGGCGTTCCAGCGCCTGCAGCGCCGGATGATTGAGCTGCTGCGCAAATGTGCGCAGGATTGCAAGGTCCGTCGAGCCCTCAAGGTACAGCACCCAGCCGGTGAGGTCCGCCTGCAGGTAGTGCTCGAAGCCAATCGACAGCAGTGCTTTCTTCAGCTGGCTGCCCTGATCGTTCAGGCGGTGAGGGGAGCCGATGAACGCGATCACCGTGTGCTTGCCTGCTGCCTCGTTGAGGACAACCTCGGAGTGCGTTGCTGCAATGATCTGACAACGCTGAGACGTTGCCAGTCGCGAGATGACGTTGTATGTCTGCCGCTGGCGAAGCACCTCCAGATGCGCATCGGGTTCGTCCAACAAGATCGTCGCCCCCGGGTTCGCATGCAGATAGGTCAGCAACAGAAGCGTCTGCTGCATGCCGCGGCCGGATGCGGAGAGATCCAATTCGACGCGAGATGAAGACTCGGCGATGTAGCTCATCTCCACCTCGCTCCGCTCGGCGATGTAGCGAGGATCCTGCAGAACGACGCCGAAAAGAATCCGAATCTCATCGACGACGGCAGTCCAAACGGACTTGTCAGGTCCGTCAAAGACAGACCAGCACAGGTTACGGAGCACCTGCGCGGTCTGGCCCTCGCCGATCAGGACGTTAATCTGGCCTCGCTCAGCCTTGAACTCTCTCGGAGCCAGCCCCGACATTGGCGGAAGATAAGCGACTCGGACCGCCCTGGAAACTCTTGCCAACAGCCCTCTGGCCTCGTCGTCGAGATCTCCAGCCGGGCGGCAATACAGCGACTCAGGGTTGGCATAGTCGAATTCAAGAGTCGAACTCCACGGTTCACTGTTGAGCAGGCCCTCGACAGTAATCTCGATCAACACATTTGTCGTCTGTTGCTTGCCCTCGATGCGCTTCGTGTCGCGCACGTGTAGATCGCGCCAAAGAAGATTTGCCGAAGGAACCGGCAGCGCAAGCAGGTCGCGCCGGTTCATCGTTGCACCGGTGCGTTCGCGAGCGCGGCTGGTAGCACCTTTCTTGGAGACCCAATTGGAGAGGCCAAACCACCAAAGTGCGATCGCCTGCAACGCCGTTGTCTTGCCGGAGTTGTTCGGGCCAACGAAGACAACAGTGCTGCCGAGTTCGATGTCGACTTTCTCCAGGCGCTTGAAGTTTCGGATCCGAATTCGGGTAAGCATGCTTGTAGCCTGCCAGGTTGGACTGCTCCAGATTCTTACCGACGCACTCGGTACTGCGCCAGCATCGCCGCCACCAGCATAGCCAGCAGCGACACGGCGACGATGACGTCGGCGATGTAGGTGGGCACGTTGACGGCGCGGCTCATGCTGTCGGCGCCCACCAGGATGCCGGCCACGAACACGGCAGCAGCCACCACGCCCAGCGGGTTCAGCGCCGCCAGCATGGCGATGACGATGCCGCTGTAGCCGTAGCCCGGCGACATGTCCAGCGTGACATAGCTGGTGCGCCCGGCCACCTCGATGGCGCCGGCCAGCCCGGCCAGCGCGCCCGACAGCAGCGCCACCTTCACCGTCACCCAGCCGACCGGCATGCCGGCGAAGGCCGCGGCGCGGGCATTGGCGCCCACCGCACGGATCTGCAGGCCCAGCGTGCCGTACTTCATCAGCGCCCACAGCAGCGCGGCCAGCAGCACCGCCCACAGCAGGCCGGTGTGCACACGCGTGCGCTCGATCAGTTTGTCCAGCTGCAGGGCGTCCTGCAGCACCACGCTCTGCGGCCAGCCCATTGCGGTGGGGTCCTTCATCGGGCCGTCGAGCATCATCGACACGAACAGCAGCACGATGAAGTTCAGCAGCAGCGTGGTCACCACCTCGTCGACGCCGAGCCGGCTCTTCAGCAGCGCCGGGCCCAGCAGCAGCAGCGCGCCGGCCAGCGCGGCGGCGAGCATCATGGCCGGGAACAGCAGGGCCGGATGCAGCGCGAAACCGTCGCCGCCGTGCAGCCCGCCGATGGCCACTGCGGCCAGCGCGCCGGCATACAGCTGCCCCTCGGCGCCGATGTTGAACAGCCGCGCGCGGAAGGCCACCGCGGCCGACAGCCCGGTCAGGATCAGCGGCGTGGCCCGGGTCAGCGTCTCGCTCCAGGCGAAGGTGCTGCCGAAGCCGCCTTCCAGCAGCAGCGCATAGGCCTTGCCCACCGGCGCGCTGGCCCAGGCCACCAGCAGCGAGCTGACGAGCAGCGTGAAGCCGATGGCCAGCAGCGGCGCGGCCAACTGCAGCCGGCGTGAGGGCGAGGCGCGCTTCTCAATGTGCATGGGCGGACCCTGCCATGGCCAGGCCGATGTCGGCCAGCGTCCATTCGGCGGCGGGCCGGGCCGCGCTGAGGCGGCCGTCGTGCAGCACCGCGATGCGGTCGGCCAGCGCGAAGATCTCGTCCAGGTCTTCGCTGATCAGCAGCACCGCCGCGCCGGCGGCGCAGGCATCGAGCAGCTGCTGGTGCACGTAGGCCACCGCGCCGATGTCCAGGCCCCAGGTCGGCTGGTCGGCGACGATCAGCGTCGGCGGCTTGTCGCTGCCCGGGTCCCCCACCAAAGCACGGCCGAGGATCAGCTTCTGCATGTTGCCGCCGGACAGCGCCCGCGTCGTCGTGTGCACGCCCTGGGCATCGGTGCCGCGCACGTCGAAGCGCTGGATCAGCTGCCGCGCATGGGCCATCGCCGCGCCGCGCTTCATAATGCCGGCGCGCGAGAAGGCCAGCGTGGCCACGCGCTCCAGCACCGCGTTCTCCCACACCGGCAGGTCGCCGACGACACCCACCGCATGGCGGTCCTCGGGGATGCGGGCGACGCCGGCGCGCACCCAGTCGCGCGGCCGCGCCGGCATGGCTTGGCCTTGCAGCTCCAGCCGGCCGCTGCTTAAGGCCTGCAGACCGAACAGCGTTTCAGCCAGCGCCTGCTGGCCGTTGCCGGCCACGCCGGCGATGGCGACGATCTCGCCGCCGCGCAGTTGCAGGTCCACGCCGTCCAGCAAGCGCCGGCCGTCGGGCGCGGTGACGCTGGCCTGCTGCAGTGTGCAAACCGCTGCGCCCGGCGCACGTGCCTGCCGCTGCGGCATCTGCACCTGGCGGCCGACCATGGTCTCGGCCAGCAGCGCCTTGTCGGCGCCCGCGGCCGGCAGCTCGGCCACCAGCTTGCCGCCGCGCAGGATGGCGATGCGCTGCGACACGCGCAGCACCTCGTCCAGTTTGTGGCTGATGAAGATCACCGACAGGCCCTGCGCCACCAGCTGGCGCAGCGTGCCGAACAGCGAATCCACCTCGGCCGGCGTCAGCACCGCGGTTGGCTCGTCCAGGATCAGGATGCGTGCGCCCTGCTTTTTCCCAAAGGACACCAGCGCCTTCAGGATCTCGACGCGCTGACGCTCGCCCACCGACAGCTCGGCGATGCGCGCGTCCGGGTCCACGCCCAGGCCGAAGCGCTGGCCGGTCTCGACCAGCTTGGCGCGGGCTTCGGCGCGCTTCGAGAACGGCCGCCACAGCGGCTCGGTGCCGAGCATCACGTTGTCCAGCACGCTCAGGTTGTCGGCCAGCGTGAAGTGCTGGTGCACCATGCCGATGCCCATCGCCAGCGCGGCCTTCGGCTGGCCCGGCTGCAGCGGCTGGCCGAAGACTTCGATGTGGCCTTCGTCGGCCCGGTAGTGGCCGAACAGGATCGACACCAACGTGCTCTTGCCGGCGCCGTTCTCGCCCAGCAGCGCCAGCACCTCGCCGCGACCCAGGTCCAGCGAGATGGCGTCGTTGGCCACCAGGCTGCCGAAGCGTTTGGTGATGCCCCGCAGGCGCAGCACCATGTCGGCCATCAGTAGCCTGCTTCGCGCTGATGGCGCACGGCCAGCAGCACCGCAGTGCTGCCGTCGTAGCGGTAGAGCGCGACATAGCCGCTGTCGCCGAAGTCGACGAGCCACTCGCGGAATTCGGGCTCCATGTGCTCGGCCGGCCTGCCGATGCCGGGTTGCTGCGCCAGGATCTTCACGCCCTGGCGGATCGCCCGAACCGCTCTTCGGGCAGCGTCTGCGTCCTTCTCGGCCAGGAAGCGATGCAGCCGCTGCACGTCAACGAAGCGCGTGCGGCGACCAGATCAGGCGTGGCATTCAGGCGGCTCGGCGTCCTTGCCGGCTTCGAGCCTGGCCAGCCAGGCATCGGCCTCCTTCTGCGAGACGTGAAGGCCCCGGGCCTGGAAGTCCTGCCATGCCTGCAACGCGTTCTGCCTGAAGGCCTCGCGCTTTTCTTCGCGCTCCACGTACTGGCGGATGGCTTCGCGCATCAGCCAGTGCGGGCTGCGCTGGCGCGCATCGGCCAGGCGCTTCACCCGTTCCTTGGTCTCGGCGTCGATCTTGATCGCCACCGGGCGGACGGGGATCGCTGGTGTCGTGCTCATCATGGCTACGGAGTAGTGTCAGGTAATACCTGATCTTAGTCCGAGCAGCAATGGCCCGATGCCTACTTCGCCGTCGGCTTGGGCTGGTTGTCGTCCACCGCCACCTTGAAGCTGCCGTCGAGGATGGCCTTCTCCTTGGCCTTGACCCTGGCGACCAGGTCGGCCGGGATCTTCTTCTCGAAGGTGCCCAGCGGCGCCAGCTCGCTGCCCTTGTATTGCATCATCGAGTACTTGCCCAGGTCCTCGGCCTTGAACTTGCCGTCCTTCACCGCCTTCAGCGCCACGTCGACGGTGGGCTCCATGTTCCACAGCGCGCTGGCCACCACCGTGTCGGGGTACTTGTCCTGGGTGTTGATGACGTTGCCGATGGCCAGCTTGCCGCGCTCCTTGGCGGCGTCGCTGACGCCGAAGCGCTCGGCGTACATGATGTCGGCGCCCTTGTCGATCATCGCGAAGGCGGCTTCCTTGGCCTTCGGCGGGTCGAACCAGCTGTTGATGAAGGTCACCATGAACTCGGCCTTCGGGTTCACCTCCTTCGCGCCGGCCATGAAGGCGTTCATCAGCCGGTTCACCTCGGGGATCGGGAAGCCGCCGACCATGCCGATCTTGTTGCTCTTGGTCATGCCGCCGGCGATCATGCCGGTGAGGTAGGCCGGCTCCTGGATGTAGTTGTCGAAGACCGCGAAGTTCGGCTCCTGCGGCTTGCCCGAGCTGCCCATGATGAAGCTGACCTTCGGATAGTCCTTGGCCACCTTGCGCGCCGCGGCCTCCACCGCGAAGGACTCGCCGAAGATGACGGTGTGGCCCTTCTCGGCATAACCACGCATCACGCGCTCGTAGTCGGCGTTGGCGACGTTTTCGCTGAACACGTATTCGATCTCGCCGCGCGCGGCAGCGGCCTTCAGCGCCTTGTCGATGCGGCTGACCCACTGCTGCTCCACCGGCACCGTGTAGATGGCGGCGACCTTGATCTTGGTCTGCGCCCAGACGGGCAGGCTGAAGGCGACGCTGGCGGCGATGGCGGCGGCACAAAGGGTCAGGCGGCGTGAGGTGTTCATCGGTTCTCCTGGAATGGGTTGGGAAGCATGAAGCAAGTTTCAGGCTCGGGCCATTTTCCCAGAGCGCGCGCCAGTGGTTGACACCGCAGAGGTTCCAGGGCGGGTTGCGGGTGCAGCGCTGCGCCAGGCCTTGCTGGTCGTCAGTGAAAGTCCTCTTCGCGCTGGTGGCGCGCACCGATGACGAGCACCAACTCGGGCGTGCGTATGTCGAAGCGAAGCACGTAGCCGGTGGCGCCGAAAGGAACGATGAGTTCACGCAATGTCGGTCGCGGACCGACCTTGCGATAGCTGTACGGCGTCGTCGAAAGGTGACTGACGGCGACGGTTCGAAGCACCTCGACGGCCTCGTGGGCTCGCATCGCTTCTTCGACGGTCTTGGCGCGATCCAGCAGGAAGTCGAACAGGCGGTCCAGGTCGGCTTCGGCCTCCGGCGTGAACTCGACCCTGAAGGTCATCTGCGCAGCTGCTTCACCCGCGCTGCGACCTTGGCCTCGAGCTTCGACAGAACGACGTCGGCGGGGATGGAGCGCCCGCTGCGCTCGTAGGCCTGCAAAGAGGCATCGCAGCGCGCAGCGAAGTCGGTTTGCACGCGACGGAATTCGACGGCGCGACGCACCGATGACTCGACGAATTCGGACAACGTCTCGCCAGGCAGGAGGACCGAATCGAGATCGGCGCGCAACTCCGGTTCGACACGGACTTGGGGAATGACGGCGGTCTTCACGATGCCATTGTAGTGCGTGTGCACTACGAGCCCGGCCGCACGGGTGCGCCGCGTGGCGCCGCTGTCAACTACCCGGCCACGCCCGCCCGCTCCAGCATCGCATGCAGCAGCACGTTGCAGCCGGCGGTGATGTGCTCGGGCTTGGCATCCTCGACCTCGTTGTGGCTGATGCCGTCCTTGCAGGGGATGAAGATCATGCCGGCCGGTACCAGCCGCGCCATGTAGACCGCGTCGTGGCCGGCACCGCTGACGGCCGGCATGTTGCTGTAGCCGAGCGCGGTCGCGGCGCGCTGCACCGCGTCGATGCAGTCCTTGTGGAAGGGCTGCGCCGGGTAGGCCGACACCTGCTCGATGCTGATCGGCAGGCCGGTTTCGGCGCTGAGCTTGGCGGCGACTGCGCGGATGTCGGCATCCATCGCGTCGCACAGCGCGTCGCTGGCATTGCGCAGGTCGATGCTGAACTTGACGCGCCCGGGGATCACGTTGCGGCTGTTCGGGTGCACGTGCACCATGCCCACCGTGCCGCGGCCGTGTGGCGGATGGCGGTGCGCGCAGGCCACCACCTCCTGCATCAGCTTGGTCGCTACCTGCAGCGCATCCTTGCGCAGCGCCATCGGCGTCGGGCCGGCGTGGGCTTCCATGCCGGTGACCACACAGTCGTACCAGCGGATGCCCAGCACGCCCGTCACCACGCCGATGGTCTTGTCGTGGTCCTCCAGCACCGGGCCTTGTTCGATGTGCGTCTCGAAGTAGCAGCCGATCGGGTGTGCGCCCGGCTCCTCGTCGCCGATGTAGCCGATGCGTTGCAGCTCGTCCTTGACCGTCTTGCCCTCGGTGTCCTTCGCGGCATAGGCGTGTTCCAGCGTGAAGGCCTTGGCGAACACGCCCGAGCCCATCATCACCGGCACGAAGCGCGAGCCTTCCTCGTTGGTCCACCAGGCCACCTCGATCGGCGCCTCGGTCTCGATGCCGTGGTCGTTGAGCGTGCGCACCACCTCCAGCCCGGCCAGCACGCCGTAGTTGCCGTCGAACTTGCCGCCGGTGGGCTGGGTGTCGATGTGGCTGCCGGTGACCACCGGCGGCAGCGCGCTGTTGCGGCCCGGCCGGCGCAGGAAGCCGTTGCCGATCTTGTCGATGGTCACGGTCAAACCGGCCTCGCGGGCCCACTTGCTCACCAGGTCGCGGCCCTGCTTGTCCAGGTCGGTCAGCGTCAGCCGGCACACGCCGCCCTTGGCCGTGGCGCCGATCTGCGCCAGCTCCATCAGGCTGGCCCACAGGCGATCGCCGTCGATGCGCAGCTTGGAGATGTCCGTTTTGACCTTGGTGTCCATGAGATGTGCTCCTGTTGTCGCGCGCCTTCAGCGATGGCGCTGCAATGCCTGAACGAACTCCTCGGGCGCGACCTCGGCTTGGCGCAGGATGCCTGCCAGCGTGCCGACCTTCAGCTCGTCGTGCATCGGCAAGATGCAGCCCTTGGCGTCGCGCTTCATGATCACGTGGCTGCCGCTCTGGCGCACCTTCTGGAAACCGAGCCGTTCGAGCGCGCGTTGAGCCTCCGCGCCCGAGACGCGCGGCAGCTTAGGCATGCGCCGCTTCGGGCAGCGTGAACATCGTGATCACCGGATGCCCTCGGCTCGCCAGCGGGAACTCCGCCAGGTACAGCGCGGTCGCCTCCTTCAGGTTGGCCACCGCCTCCTCGACGGTCTCGCCCTGGGTGGTGGTGCCGGTCTCCGGGTTCAGCGCGATGAACCCGCCTTCTTCGGCGTGGGTCAGTACGGCGGTCAGTTCCATGGGGATCCTCCGATGGACAAAGTCAGATTCTCGGCGCGCTGTCCTCAACGGGCCACCGCCGTCGGCGCCAGCGTTTCGCTGCGGCGCTTCACGGCCTCGAAGTTGGCGCCGAAGGGCTCACGCTTGAGATACCGGCCTGCGCCGCGCGTGGTGCGCAGCTCGCCCTTCGAGTACACCAGCTTGCCCTGGCTGACCGTGGCCGCCGGGATGCCCTGCACCTTGCGGCCTTCGAAGATGTTGTAGTCGACCTTGCTCTTCTGCGTCTTTACCGACAGCGTCTTGCTGGCTGCGGGGTCCCAGACCACCAGGTCGGCATCGGCGCCGGCCGCCACCACACCCTTGCGCGGGTACAGGTTGAAGATGCGCGCGGCATTGGCCGAGGTGATGGCGACGAACTCGTTCGGTGTCAGCCGGCCGCTGTTGACGCCCTCGTGCCACAGCACGGCCAGGCGCTCCTCTACCCCGCCGCAGCCGTTGGGGATCAATGCGAAGTTGTCCTTGCCCGCCGCCTTCTGCGGTGCGCAGAACACGCAGTGGTCGGTGGCGGTGGTGTGCAGGCTGCCGGCCTGCAGGCCGCGCCAGAGGAACTCCTGATGGCCCTTGGGCCGGAAGGGCGGGCTCATCACGTGGGCCGCGGCCACGGTGAAATCGGGGTTGCGATAGACGCTGTCGTCCACCACCAGGTGGCCGGCCAGCACCTCACCGTAGACGCGCTGGCCGCGCGCGCGGGCGCGCGCGATGGCCTCGGCCGATTCGATGCAGGACACGTGCACCACGTAGATCGGCACGCCCAGCACGTCCGCAATGGCGATGGCGCGGTTGGCGGCCTCGCCCTCGACCATCGGCGGGCGGCTCAAGGGGTGGCCTTCGGGGCCGGTGATGCCCATCTTGGCCACCTCGGCCTGCAGCAGGTAGACCAGCTCGCCGTTCTCGGCATGCACGGTGGGCAGCGCGCCCAGTTCCAGCGCGCGCTTGAAGCTGTTCACCAGCGTCTCGTCGTCGCACATGATGGCGTTCTTGTAGGCCATGAAGTGCTTGAAGCTGGTGACGCCTTCGTCCTTGACCAGCGTGCCCATGTCGCGGTGCACCGATTCGTCCCACCAGGTAACGGCGACGTGGAAGGCGTAATCGGACGCCGCCTTTTCGGCCCAGCCGCGCCATTTGCGGAAGGCGGCCAGCAGCGGCTCCTGCGGATCGGGGATCACGAAATCGATGATGGTGGTGGTGCCGCCGGCCAGGCCGGCGCAGGTGCCGTCGTAGAAATCGTCCACCGCCACCGTGCCCATGAAGGGCAGCTGCATGTGGGTGTGCGGGTCGATGCCGCCGGGCATGACCAGCGCACCGCCGGCATCCACCACCTCGGCGCCGGCCGGAGCCTGAAGATCCGGGCCCACCGCCCGGATGAGGCCGCCTTCGCACAGCACGTCGGCGCGCTGGCTTTGGTCGGCATTGACGACGGTCCCGCCGCGAATCAACAGGCTCATGGCGCGCTCCTTCTTACTTGCCGGTGGCCTTGTTCCAGACCGCGTGCGTCCACGCGTCGGGACCCGGGTCCTTCTTGATCACCGGATCGCTGCCGCCGGCCAGCAACACCTTGACCGTGCGCTGGTAGGCGGCGGGCTCCAGGAAGCCCATCTTCGGCGAGCCGGCCACAGTGATCAGCTTGGCCACGTTCTCCAGCTGGCGCTTCTGCACCGCCGCGGTCGACGCGCCCGAGGCATCGGCCGCGAGAACGATCTTCACCGCCTCGTCCTGGTTCTTCAGCGCGTATTCCCAGCCCTTCATCGACGCGGCGACGAACTTGCCCATGCGGGCGACGAAGGCCGGGTCCTTGAGCTTGGGCGCCAGCGCGTACAGGCCGTCTTCCAGCGTCGCCACGCCCTGGTCCTCGTAGAAGAAGGTGACCAACTGGTCGGGCTTGACGCCGGCGTCGATGATCTGCCAGTACTCGTTGTAGATCATCGTCGATACGCAGGCCGCCTGGTTCTGCAGCAGCGGGTCGACGTTGAAGCCCTGCTTCAGCACCTTGACGTCGGGGTTGGCGCCGCTGGTCTTCAGGCCCAGCGTGGCCATCCAGCTGAGGAAGGGGTACTCGTTGCCGCCAAACCAGACGCCGATGGTCTTGCCCTTGAAGTCCTTCGGCGTGTTCACGCCGGCGGACTTCTTGCAGGTGAGCATCAGGCCGCTGCGGTTGTAGATCTGCGCCACGTTGACCATCGGCACGCCGGCCTCGCGCGCGGCCAGCGCGCTGGGCATCCAGTCCACCGCGATATCGGCGCCGTTGGCGGCCAGCACCTGCGGCGGCGCGATGTCCGGGCCGCCCGGCTTGATGGTCACGTCCAGCCCGGCTTCCTTGTAGAAGCCCTTGGCGGCGGCCACGTAGTAGCCGGCGAACTGGGCCTGGGGCACCCACTTCATCTGCACGGTCACCTTCTCCTGCGCGGCGGCGGTGCCGGCGGCAAGCAGCAGGGACAACACGAGGGCGGTCTTGCGCATACGGGGAACTCCTCTCTGAGGTTAGGGCCTTGCGGCGGTTCGTGGAAACATCATCCCATGCGGATCGAAGGGTGCCAGAAGGTCAGGCGCCGCTCGATCCATTCGATCAGCACGTACAGGGCCGAGCCGGCCACCGCGGCCACCGCGATCGCCGCCCAGACCAGGCCCATGTTCAGGCGTGCGGCCTCGGTGCTGATGCGGAAACCCAGGCCGGCGACCGGCGAGCCGAAGAACTCTGCCACGATGGCACCGATCAGCGCCAATGTCGAGTTGATCTTGAGGGCGTTGAAGACGAAGGGCAGCGCGACCGGGATGCGCAGACTGAACAGGGTGCGCCAGTAGCTGGCGCCGTAGCTGTGCATCAGGTCGCGCTCCATGTGGCCGGTGGCGGCCAGCCCGGCCAGCGTATTGACCAGCATCGGGAAGAAGGTCATCACCACCACGACCGCGGCCTTGCTCTGCCAGTCGAAGCCGAACCACATGACCATGATCGGCGCCACGCCGACCAGCGGCACGGTGCTGGCCAGCGAGGCCACCGGCAGCAGCCCGCGCTGCAGGAAGCCGCTGCGGTCGATCAACACGCCGACGGCGAAGCCCAGGCCACAGCCGATGGCCAGCCCGATCAGCACCGAATGCAGCACGGTCTGCACGAAATCGCCGCGCAGCGCCGGAGCGCCTTCGATCAGCGCGGCCCAGACCACGCTGGGCGCCGGCATCAGCACCTTGGGCACCTCGAAGCCGACCACCAGCAGCTCCCAGAACAGCAGCACCCACAGGCCGAAGAGCAGCGGCGTGCCGAAGCGCACCGCCGGCGACTTCTCGTTGCGCGCCGCCAGCCAGCGCAGCGACAGCACGGCCAGCGCCAGCAGCACCAGCAGCCCGACGAAGTAGCCGGCCCGCCACGGGTGGCCGGCCAGCGCGGCACCGGTGAGCGCGCTCATTTCCTGCCCCCCGGCGTGAAGCGGCGCTCGGCCCAGGCCACGCTGCCGGTGAGCAGCAGGCCCAGCAGCGAGGCCATGATCAGCGCCGACCAGATCTGCACCGTCTGGCCGTAGTACGAGCCGTTGAGCAGCCGCGAGCCCAGGCCGGCCTGCGCGCCGGTGGGCAACTCGGCGACGATGGCACCGACCAGCGCCGCGGCGATGCCGACGCGCAGCGACGGGAACAGGTAGGGCAGCGAAGCCGGCATGCGCAGCATGCGGAACACCTGGCCGCGGTTGGCGGCGTAGGTGTGCATCAGCTCCTGCTCGAACACGCCCGGCGAGCGCAGGCCCTTCACCAGCGCGACCGTCACCGGGAAGAAGCACAGGTACATCGAGATGATCGACTTGGGAAACACCCCCGTCAGCCCCATGCTGCCCAGCGCGACGATGACGATCGGCGCGATCGCCAGCACCGGCACGGTCTGCGAGGCGATGATCCACGGGAACAGGCTGCGGTCCAGCGTGCGCGAGTGCACGATGGCCACCGCCAGCAGCGCGCCCAGCAGCGCACCGAGCACGAAGCCGATCAGCGTCGATGCGGCGGTGACGCCGGTGTGGAACAGCAGGTTGCGCGGAGAATCCAGCGGCCAGTCGACGATGCTGGTCCACATGTCGATCAGCACCTGGTGCGGCGCGGGCAGCACCGGGCGGCCCATGCTCCAGGTGAGCGGCAGCAGTTCGCCCAGGGACCAGTTGGGGTTGTCTGCAAGCTGCCGTTCGATGACCTGAGGCGCATTCAGATAGGCCGCGCCGGCATACCAGACGACGATCAGCATGGCGATCACCGTCAGCACCGGGGCGGCGTGGTGCCAGGTGCGTCCGCGGGGCATCTTTGGCAGGCTTGTAGAGGTCATGTACTCGCACCGCTAAGCGCAACGTGCCACGACCTTGCCGCGGCGACTGCGCTGCTCGGCCAGAACAAGTCAAACGCAACACTCACCCGCCCGCGATGTGGAGTTGAGGCTCCAATGCCTTGCAGTCGAGTAGGCGGATCAGCCCCTCGAGATAAGCAAGGAGCCGATTGATACCCGGGTGTCAATAGTCCATCCTGTTCGCATCTAGGTCAGGCAGGAGATTCATGCTTGGCGCGAAGTCGAGAGCTATTTCTTGCTCGGCCCAATAGTTTCCACTCCACCGATGTCACCACCTCCACGATGGTCGCCAGTGCCTTTATCGAACAGATCGACTCTACCGCCGTCGTTCTTTCCACCACCTTTGTCGCCACCTGCACCTGCACCTGCACCTGCACCTCCGGAGCGGTCGCGGTCCATAAGCTTCCCGGTCCCATCACCTGGATCGCGACTACCCCCTCCCTTGTTTTTTGTCCCGCCTGATGGCGCAGCGGTCGACGATGGAGGTGTTGCGCTTGCGCGCGCTTGGACTTTTGGAAGCGCTGCCTTTAGTCGGTCTGCCCGGGCTCTATGCTGAGCTGCGGCCTCTTTGCGTTCGGCCTCAACCATTGCATCTGCAATAGGCTTGGCAAACAACAAAGCAAACCCCTCGCGATACATCTCGCTTTTTGATTTTTCGATCGTGTCGGTCAATTTAGAAATCTCATTGGCGATCTCGACTCGACGATCATCGGCCAATATGGCATCCTCTTGAAGTCGCTGTGCTTCATACATTTCTCTTGCCGTTTTTTCTGCCTTCATGCCAATTTTGAGCGTTGAAGCGTCTCCTGTTTTGTATGTCTTCTCGATGATCAGCTTGATCATCTTGTTTCTGGCGTCTTCGAGTTGACGTTGTGCGCGCCTGTAGTCTTCATCAGTGGGAAGGGCAGCCCGCTCCTTCTCCAGTTCAGAAATTCTCTTCTCAGCCTCACGAACAGAATCAGCCTGCTTCTGCAATGCAGCAACTCGCTGATCAATGACCCTTCTTTGGTTCTCTGCATTCATCCCAATAAAGTCTGCAATGGCGCGTTCTATTTGCTCGCGCTCGCTCAGCTCCTTAACAGCTTGCGGCGTTAGCGGAATCGGCTTAGGGGGTACATAGGGCTTTGTCTTTGGAGTCGTTCCGGACACCGCCTGGCCTATTGCTGGCGCAGGAAGCGCAGCAAAGAACAACAGGGCGAGAATTGCAGTTAAACAATAGAGCGCTTGGGACGAATAGTGGCCGAGGAGGGGCCACCCCGAAGCGAAGGTCCGTTGCAATGCATTCACATCAGCCTCCTTGTAGCTCGAAGCCGCGTCCCTTTGAGTCGTCTGCGACGCTTCTTGACGAGTCTGAGCGGATCATGAACCAGTACGGGAGCAGGTGTCGTCACAGCAAGTCCGCCGGATTCAATGCCCCCGTGCGCCACCGTCGGTGCCGCAAAGGCCCGTGCGGGTGGCCGGCGGTGCGCATATGAGGCGCCGAGCACCGCAGGGCTCATGGCCGCGCGCGCAGCGCGCTTCCATAACTGACTTGCCGCATCTGTCCGAACGCAGCGCGCGAAGCGCGCGGAGTGAGTTATGCGGCAGGCCATGAGACCGAGGAGCGCAGGGGAGTCGGTGCCGAAGGCGCCGACCGCCTCATCTAAGCGCCGACGGCTGCCCACACGGGCCTTTGCTCGCTCAGACATCGGCATGCCGATTGCCGTTTCAATCGTGCGCATCATGCAAAGCCACCCGCACCCGATGCGCGATCTCGATGAACTCCGCCGTGTCGCGGATGTCCAGCGTGCGCTGCGGCGGCAGCGTGGAATCGATGACCTCGGTGATGCGCCCCGGCCGCGGCGACATCACCACGATGCGCGTCGACAGGAACACCGCCTCGGGGATCGAGTGGGTCACGAAGATCACCGTGCGCTTGCTGCCGTGCCACAGCTCCAGCAGCTGCTGGTTCAGGCGGTCGCGCGTGATCTCGTCCAGCGCGCCGAAGGGCTCGTCCAGCATCAGCAGCTTCGGCGCGAAGCCCAACGCACGCGCGATCGACACGCGCTGCTGCATGCCGCCCGACAGCTGCCACGGGTACTTGCCCTCGAAGCCCTTCAGGCCCACGCGCTCCAGTTGCTCGCGCGCGGTGGCGCGTGCCTGCTCCTTCGGCACGCCCTGCACCTCCAGCGGCAGCGTGGCATTGGCCAGCACCGTGCGCCACGGGAAAAGGGCCGGCGCCTGGAACACGTAGCCGTAGGCGCGGTTCAGCCGCGCGTCGTGCGAGCTCATGCCGTTGACCTGCACCGTGCCCGAGGTGGCCTGCTCCAGGTCGGCGATCACGCGCAGCAGCGTGGTCTTGCCGCAGCCCGAAGGGCCGATCAGCGAGATGAACTCGCCTTCGGCAATGTCCAGGCTCACACGGTCCAGCGCCACCACCGGCGGCTCACCGGGAAAGCGCACCGACATGTCCTGCACCCGCACCACGGGCGCCGCCGTCACCACCGCCGACTCCACAGGTTTCATGCGGCAGCTTTGGCCGGGTTGTTCGGGTGCGTCGTCCAGTTCGCATACTCCGCCGGCACCGGCTGGCCGGTGCGCTGGTCCACCTCGCCGGGCTGCAGCACGCGCATGTCGATGCAGCCGGGCACCGGGCAGATCGACGCGCACAGGTTGCAGCCCACGCATTCGGCCTCGTTGACGACGAAGCGGCGCTGGCCGTTCACGCTGGCAAAGATCGCCTGGTGCGAGGTGTCCTCGCACACCACGTGGCAGCGGCCGCACTGGATGCACAGGTCCTGGTCGATGACCGCTTTCTCCACGTGGTTCAGGTTCAGCTGGTTCCAGTTGACGATGCTCGGCACCGCGCGGCCCACCATCTGCGCCACGCGGGTGTAGCCCTGCTCGTCCATGAAGTTGCTCAGGCCGTCGGCCATGTCCTGCACGATCTTGAAGCCGTAGACCATCGCCGCCGTGCACACCTGCACCGTGCCGGCGCCCAGCGCGATGAACTCGGCCGCGTCGCGCCAGGTGCTCACGCCGCCGATGCCGCTGATCGGCAGCCCGGCGGTGGCCGGGTCGCGGGCGATCTCGGCCACCATGTTCAGCGCGATCGGCTTGACCGCCGGCCCGCAGTAGCCGCCGTGCGAACCCAACGGCCCGACGCTGGGCTTCATGCGCATGGTCTCCAGATCGACGCTGATGATCGAGTTGATGGTGTTGATCAGGCTCACCGCGTCGGCGCCGCCGGCCTTGGCCGCACGCGCCGGGTGGCGGATGTCGGTGATGTTCGGCGTCAGCTTCACGATCACCGGCAGCCGCGTGTAGAGCTTGCACCAGCGCGCCACCATCTCGATGTACTCGGGCACCTGGCCCACGGCCGAGCCCATGCCGCGCTCGCTCATGCCGTGCGGGCAGCCGAAGTTCAGCTCCACGCCGTCGCAGCCGGTATCCTCGACCATCGGCAGGATCGCCTTCCATGCGCCTTCCTCGCACGGCACCATCAGCGACACCACCAGCGCGCGGTCGGGCCAGTCGCGTTTGACACGGCGGATCTCGTCCAGGTTGATCTGCAGCGGCCGGTCGGTGATCAGCTCGATGTTGTTGAAGCCGATCACCCGGCGCTGGTCCGACAGCAGCGACTCGTAGCGCTTGCCGTTGACGTTGACGATCGGCGGGCCTTCTTCGCCCAGCGTCTTCCAGACCACGCCGCCCCAGCCGGCTTCGAAGGCGCGGTTGACGTTGACCTCCTTGTCAGTGGGCGGCGCGCTGGCCAGCCAGAAGGGGTTGGGGCTCTCGATGCCGAGGAAGGTGGTGCTCAGGTCGGCCATGGTGTGCTCCTGTTCTAGGCGCGCAGCGTGCGGTCGATGGCGATCGCCGCCACCTTGCCGTGTTCGACGGCTTCCACCGTCAGATCGCGTCCGCCGGCGCGGCAGTCGCCCCCGGCCCAGACCTTGGGGTGCGAGGTCTTGCCTTCGGCATCGGTGGCGATGCGGCCATCCTGCAGCGCGAGCGCGCTGCCGACATTGGCAATCGGCTCGGCCACGAAGCTCTGGCCGATGGCGCGCAGCACCACGTCGGCCGGCAGGTCGAAGCTCTCGCCGGTTTCGACCAGCTTGTTGCCGTCGAGACGGGTACGCACGAAGCGCATGCCGCTGACGCGGCCGTTTTCCAGCAGCAGCTGCTTCGGCGCCGCCCAGTGGCGGATGACGACGCCGTTCTGCCTGGCCCATTGCTGCTCGTGGCCGCTGGCCGACATCGCTTCCGGCCCGCGGCGGTAAACGATGCTGGCTTCTTCGGCGCCGAGCAGCCGGCTTTGCACGGCAGCGTCGACCGCGGTCATGCCGCCGCCAATCACCAGCACGCGCCGGCCCACCGGCACCTCGGCGGGGGACTCGGCTTGGCGCAGCTCGGCGATGAAGTCCACCGCCGCGCGTGAGCCCGCCTCTGCCTCGGCCCCCAGGCCCAGCGCGTTGACGCCGGCCAGACCCAGGCCCAGGAACACCGCATCGAAGTCGCGCACCAGTTCATCGAGCTGCATGTCGCGGCCCAGACAGTGGCTGGCCTTGACCTCGATGCCGCCGATGGACAGCAGCCAGTCGATTTCCTTCTGCGCGAAGTTGTCCACCGTCTTGTAGGTCGCCAGCCCGTATTCGTTGAGCCCGCCGAGCTTGGGCTTGTCGTCGAAGAGGACCACCGCATGGCCCAGCATCGCCAGCCGGTGCGCGCAGGCCAGCCCGGCCGGGCCGGCACCGACCACCGCCACGCGCTTGCCGCTGGGCGCCGCGCGCGTGAACAGCGGCGCGCCGGGCGCGGCGAAGTAGGCATCGGTGGCATGGCGCTGCAGCAGGCCGATCTCCACCGGCTTGTCCTCCTGCGTGTTCCGCACGCAGGCCTGCTCGCACAGCACCTCGGTCGGGCAGACGCGGGCGCACATGCCGCCGAGGATGTTGGCTTCCAGAATGGTGCGCGCCGCACCTCGCAGGTTGCCCTGCGCGATGCGCGCGATGAAGCTCGGGATGTCGATGCCGGTCGGGCAGGCGGCGATGCAGGGCGCGTCGAAGCAGTAGTAGCAGCGTTCGGCCTCCAGCCGCGCCTGGATCGCGTTCAGCGGCGGGTGCGCGTCGGCGAAGTTGCGCGCGTAGTCGGCCGGCGGCAGCCGGCCACTGGCGATGTCGGGCAAGGCGTTGGGCGGGGTCATCGGGGGCTGCCTCCGGTCGTCGCGGCCGGCGCCGGGAGCGGCGCCGAAGCCGGGCTTTTACCAGTTGGTAAAGTCGCACGCAACTTCGGTGCCACCCCTACTCTTCCCAGGCTGCGAACGCCCTCCCGCTGCGAGACCCATGACCAAGCGTTCCCGCCCGACCCGGTCGCCCGGCGCCGCCACGACGCCGCGTGCCGAGACCGAGCAGCGCATCGTCGATGCCGCGCGAACGCTGTTCGCGCGCCAGGGCTACGACGGCGTCTCGGTCGACCGCATCGCCGCGGCGGCGGGGCTGTCCAAGCAGAACCTGCTGTACTACTTTCCGCGCAAGGAGCTGCTTTACCGGCGCGTGCTCGACGGCGTGCTCGACATCTGGCTGTCGTACATGGACGCGATGAGCCGCCGCGAAGGCGACCCCGAGGCCGCGCTGCGCGAGTACATCGCCGGCAAGCTGCGCTTCTCGTTCGAGCACCCGGACGACTCGCGCATCTACGCGCGCGAAGTCATCGCCGGCGCGCCGCTCTATGCCGACCAGATCACCGCGCGCGTGATCCCGGCGCTGCGCGCCGACGAGGCGGTGTTCCGGCGCTGGGCCGAGCGCGGCTGGTGCCGCCCGGTCGATGCCAGTCACCTGATGGTCATGCTCTGGGCGGCGACCCAGGCCTACGCCGACTACGCGACCCAGATCGGGCTGATCCTCGGCAAGCCGCGGCTCGACCGCACCGACATCGATCGGGCCGAGGCGCAGCTGGTGGACATCGTGTTGCGCGCGATCGTGCTGCGGCCGGGCGGGCGCGCGCCGGCCGGCCGCGCTCCTAGAATCCCCGGCACCCCCGCCTGAAGCCCTACGGGCGCGGCCGAAGCGCCGCCCGCCGCCATGGAACTGTCCGCCCTCACCGCGCTGTCGCCGCTCGACGGGCGCTACGCCGCCAAGCTCGCCGCGCTGCGCCCGCTGCTCAGCGAATACGGCCTGATGCGCGCCCGCGTGCAGGTCGAGGTCGAATGGTTCGTCGCGCTGTCCGAAGCCGGCTTTGCCGAGTTCCCGCCGCTGCCGGCGTCGGCGCGCGCGCGGCTGCAGGCGCTCGCGCGCGACTTCGCCGAGGCCGACGCCGCCGCGATCAAGGCGATCGAGCGCCGCACCAACCACGACGTCAAGGCGGTCGAGTACTGGATCAAGCAGCGCTTCAGCGGCGAGCCGGAACTGCAGCGCGCGGCCGAGTTCGTGCACTTCGCCTGCACCAGCGAGGACATCAACAACACCAGCCATGCGCTGATGCTGCAGGCCGCGCGCGACCAGGTGCTGCTGCCGGCGCTGGACCAGGTGCACGACCGGCTGCGCGCGCTCGCGCATGCGCTGGCCGACGTGCCGATGCTGTCGCGCACGCACGGCCAGACCGCGAGCCCGACCACGCTCGGCAAGGAGGTCGCGAACGTGCTGGCGCGGCTGGTCGGCGCGCGCGAACGCATCGTCGCGGTGCGGCCGCTGGCGAAGATGAACGGCGCGGTCGGCAACTACAACGCCCACCTCGCCGCCTACCCCGACTTCGACTGGGAGGCCTTCGCGCGCGACGTGGTCGAGCACCGGCTCGGCCTGGCCTTCAACCCGTACACGATCCAGATCGAGCCGCACGACTGGATGGCCGAGCTGTTCGACGCGATCGCGCGCGCGAACACGATCCTGATCGACTGGGCGCGCGACGTCTGGGGCTACGTCTCGCTCGGTTACTTCAAGCAGCGGCTGAAGGAAGGCGAGGTCGGCTCGTCGACGATGCCGCACAAGGTCAACCCGATCGACTTCGAGAACGCCGAGGGCAACTTCGGGCTGGCGAACGCGCTGCTGAAGCACCTGGCGCAGAAGCTGCCGGTCAGCCGCTGGCAGCGCGACCTGAGCGACTCGACCGTGCTGCGCAACATGGGCGTCGCGCTCGGCTACACGCTGCTCGCGCTGGACTCGCTGGCGCGCGGGCTGGACAAGCTCGAGGTCGACCGCGCCGCGCTCGCCGCCGACCTCGACGCCGCCTGGGAGGTGCTGGCCGAGGCGGTGCAGACGGTGATGCGCCGCCACGGCCTGCCCGAGCCCTACGAGCAGCTGAAGGCGTTCAGCCGCGGCCGGCCGATGACGCGCGAGCTGATGCAGGGGTTCATCGACGGACTCGCGCTGCCCGCGGCCGACAAGGCGCGGCTGCTGGCGCTGACGCCGGCCGGCTACACCGGCCTGGCGGCCGAGCTCGCGCGGCGGATCTGAACGATGGCCCGGCCGGCCTTCACCGAGCAGCTGCGCGCGGCGCAGGCGCGAGCCGACTCGCTGCTGTGCGTCGGCCTGGACCCGGAGCCGGCGCGCTTCCCGCCGCCCTGGCGCGACGATCCGACGAAGATCTTCGACTTCTGCGCGCGAATCGTCGACGCGACGCACGATCTGGTCTGCGCGTTCAAGCCGCAGATCGCCTACTTCGCGGCGTTCCGCGCCGAGGAGCAGCTCGAGCGGCTGGTCGCCCACGTCCGCCGCGTCGCGCCGCAGGTGCCGGTGATCCTCGACGCCAAGCGCGGCGACATCGGCGCCACCGCCGAGATGTACGCGCGCGAGGCCTTCGAGCGCTACGACGCCGACGCGCTCACACTCTCGCCGTTCATGGGCTTCGACTCGATCGAACCCTACCTGCGCCACGACGGGCGCGGCCTGTTCCTGCTCTGCCGCACCTCGAACCCCGGCGGCAGCGACCTGCAGGCGCAGCGGCTGCAGGGCGGCGAGCGGCTGTACGAACACATCGCGCGCCTGGCCGCCGGCCCCTGGAACCGCAACGGCCAGCTCGGCCTGGTCGTCGGCGCGACCTTCCCGCCGGAACTGGCCCGGGTGCGCGAGCTGGCGCCGACCCTGCCGCTGCTGGTGCCGGGGGTCGGTGCGCAGGGCGGCGACGCGGCCGCCACGGTGGGTGCCGGCTGGCGCGCCGGCGGCCCCATCGTCGTGAACTCCGCACGCGCCGTGCTGTACGCGGCGGCCGATGCCGGCTTCGCGGCGGCGGCGCGCGGCGTGGCATCGTCCACACGGGCGGCGCTGAATGCGGCGCGCGGCGTGAACTGATACGGATCGCCGGGCGGGACGGGCGTGGCCGCCGGCGCCGCCGGCGCCACACTCGCGGACCGGTTCCACGCCGGCGCTTCCCGCCATGGCCGTGCCGCCCGCCCATTCGCCCCCGTCGCCCGTGCTCGACCTCGCCGACGACCCGCTGCGCCAGGTCCGCCGCCTGATCGCGCGCCAGCTGTTCGCGGTGGCGAGCGTGGTGGCGCTGCTGACGGCGGCGATGTTCGCGATGTTGCCGGCGCAACTGGCGAAGGACGGCCGCTGGCCGCTGGTGCTGGCCTTCGGCGCGCTCGGCCTGCTGGCCGCGGGGTCGATGGGAATACATAAAATCAAGATCGAATGCATTGATAATAGTAGATGCGGTTACATCTGTTGGCGCTATTGAGTTCAGCTTTGATGACTGGCAGCTTGAT
>JAFLDG010000149.1 GCA_017302495.1 Burkholderiales bacterium | reverse complement strand
CGAAACCAGAGAGTATCCATTTGTTTGAAAATGAATAAGTTGCACCAATTTTTGGGTTGAAAAATGATAGTGCTGCCGTTTGCGTGACGTGTGCTGCGGCGCCTGGGCGGCTTCATCGGCCGCCTGCATGCGGTGGGCGCGCGCCGCGATTTCGTCCACCGGCGCCGGCTCGATCCGGCCGCCGACGTGCGCGAGGCGCTGGCCATCCTCGACGCCGGCGGCTTCGTCCCCGAAGCACAGCGCGAGCGCTGGGCCCGGGTCGCCGCCGAAGCGGTGGCGCGCATCGACGAGGCCATGGCGGTGGGCCGGGTGCAGGCGATCCGGCTGCACGGCGACTGCCATCCGGGCAACCTGCTGTGGCGTGACAGCGGCGCGCACGTGGTCGACCTCGACGACGCCTGCCTGGGCCCGGCGGTGCAGGACCTGTGGATGCTGCTCGACGGCGACCCCGCGGCGATGGCGGCGCAGCTGCGCGAGCTGCTGCGCGGCTACGCGCCGTTCCGGGACTTCGACCGGCGCGAGCTGCGGCTGATCGAGCCGCTGCGCCTGCTGCGCATGATCCGGCACAACGCCTGGGTCGCGCAGCGCTGGACCGATCCGGCTTTTCCCCGGGCCTTCCCCGACTTCGGCAGCGATGCGTTCTGGGCCCAGCAGACGCTGCAGCTGAGCGAGCAGCTGCGCTTCGCCGCCGACGCGCCCGCGCTCGACGCGCTGCTGTAGCTCCGCGTCGAGCGGCTCAGGCCGCGAGCAGCCGGTTCACGCGCTGCACATAGGCAGCAGGATCGTCGAGCTGGCCGCCTTCGGCGAGCAGCGCCTGGTCGAACAGGATCTGCGCCAGGTCGTCGAAGCGTTCGTCGGTCGCCAGCCGCTTGACCAGCGCGTGAGCGGCGTTGACCTCGAGCGTCGGCAGCGTCTTCGGCGCCTCCTGCCCGGCCTGCTTCAGCAGCCGCGCCAGGTGGCCGCTCATGTCGCCCTCCTCGACGACGATGCAGGCCGGCGACTCGACCAGCCGGGTCGACACGCGCACGTCCTTCGCGCGCTCCTTCAGCGCGGCCTTCAGCCGTTCCAGCACCGGCTTGAACTCCTCCGCCGCTGCCGCGGCCTGCTTCTTCTCGTCCTCGTCCTGCAACTGGCCGAGGTCGACCGCGCCCTTGGCCACGCTGCGCAGCGGCTTGCCGTCGAACTCGTACAAGTGCGCCAGCATCCACTCGTCGACCCGGTCGGCCAGCAGCAGCACCTCCAGCCCCTTCTTGCGGAAGACCTCGAGCTGCGGGCTGCTCTTCGCGGTCGCGAGCGTGTCGGCGGTGATGTAGTAGATCGCCTCCTGCCCGTCCTTCATGCGCTCGACGTAATCGCCGAACGACACGCCCGAGTCCGCGTGCGTGCTCGCGAAGCGCAGCAGTTTCGCGATGCGCTCCTGATTCGCGTGGTCCTCGCCGATGCCCTCCTTCAGCACCGCGCCGAACTCCTGCCAGAACGCGGTGTATTTGTCGCGCTCGGCGGCGTGCTCGCTGTCGGCGAGGGCCTCGAGCATCGACAGCACGCGCTTCGTGCTGCCCTCGCGGATCGCCTTCACGTCGCGGCTTTCCTGCAGCAGCTCGCGGCTCACGTTCAGCGGCAGGTCGGCCGAGTCGATCACGCCCTTGACGAAGCGCAGATACACCGGCATCAGCGCCTCGGCGTCGTCCATGATGAAGACGCGCTTCACGTAGAGCTTGACGCCGCCGCGCTTGTCGCGGTTCCACAGGTCGAACGGCGCCTTCGCCGGGATGTACAGCAGCTGGGTGTACTCGGTGCGGCCCTCGACCCGGTTGTGCGTGTAGGCCAGCGGCGCCGCGCTGTCGTAGGAGATCTGCTTGTAGAACTCCTGGTACTCGCTGTCGGTGATGTCGCCCTTCGGCCGCGTCCACAGCGCCGCGGCCTTGTTCACCGTCTCCCACTCGTCCTTGACGACCTGTTCCTTCTTCTCGCTGTCCCACTCCTCCTTCTTCATCAGGATCGGCAGCGAGATGTGATCCGAGTACTTCGCGATGATCGACTTCAGCCGCCAGGTCGACAGGAAGTCCTCCTCGCCGTCGCGCAGGTGCAGGGTCACGTCGGTGCCCCGCGCCGCGCGCGTGATCGGCTCGACCTCGAAGTCGCCCTCGCCGCGGCTGCTCCAGCGCACGCCCTCTTCCGCCTTGACGCCCGCGCGGCGCGACTCGACCGTGATGCGGTCGGCGACGATGAAGCCGGAGTAGAAGCCGACGCCGAACTGGCCGATCAGGTTCGCGTCCTTCTTCTTGTCGCCTTCGAGCCGGGCCAGGAACTCGCGCGTGCCGCTCTTCGCGATCGTGCCCAGGTGCTGCACCGCCTCCTCGGCCGACAGGCCGATGCCGTTGTCGCGGATCGTCAGCGTCTTCGCGTCCTTGTCGAAGAACACCCGCACCTCGAGGTTCGGCGCGTCCTCGTACAGCGCGCCGTTGTCCAGCGCCTCGAAGCGCAGCTTGTCGCAGGCGTCGGACGCGTTGGAGACCAGCTCGCGCAGGAAGATCTCCTTGTTCGAGTACAGCGAATGGGTGACGAGGTGCAGGATCTGCTTGACCTCGGCCTGGAAGGAAAGGGTCTGCTTGTTCATTGGTGGACGGAGCAAGGAATGCGAGTAAGCGCCAACCGCGCGGCGACGGGGAGCTGTGGGCGAGGCGACGGATTTCAAGCCCGCCGCGCCGGGGACGGAACTTTAGCCCCGACCCGCCCCTCGGATGACGCTGGGTCGCGCGTCGCGGGGGAGGAGCGCCGCCGCGGGGCCCGACGGGCCGGCGCGACAACGAGGAGACCCGATGGCCGAGACGCCGAACCTGCTGCCGCAGTTGCCGGCGATCGCCTGGCCCGACCCGAGCCGGCTCGACCCGGTACTCGGTCTCGCGCTGGTGATGCTGCTCGCGGTGGTGGTCGCGAGCACCCTGCAGCACCTGCTGCGGCTGCCGCGGCTGGTCGGCTACATGCTCGTCGGCGCGCTCGCCAGCCCGCTCGGCTTCAACCTCATCGACCGCGCCGACCTCGACGGCTGGAAGCCGGTGATCGACCTGGCGATCGCCGCGCTCGTGTTCGAGCTCGGCAGCCGCTTGCGGCCGCGCTGGCTGATCGACAACCCGTGGTTCGCCGCGAGCTGCGTGCTCGAAGGCCTGTGCGCCGCGCTCGCGGTCGGCTTCGCGCTGGTCGCGCTCGGCGCGCCGCCGCCGTCGGCGGTGCTCGCGGCCGTGGTCGCCGGCTCGACGTCGCCGATCATCTCGATGGCCTCGGTGCACGAGCTGCGGCCGCGCGGCCAGGTCGGCGAGCGGCTGCTGACCATGTGCGCGATCAACAGCGTGCTGACGATGCTCGCGCTGAAGCTGTGGCCGCTGCTGGCCATCGCCGGCGAAACCCGGGCCGCCGGCGATGCGCCGACCTGGATCGCCGGCGCACTGGTCGTGGTCTGCGGCTCGTTCCTGCTCGGGCTGGCCGCCGGCTGGCTGCTCGATCGCGGCGGGCGCCTGAGCGACCATCGGGCGACGATGCCGGTGCTGCAGATCGCGCTGGTGCTGCTCGCGGCCACGCTGGCCTCGACCTGGGGGCTGTCGCCGCTGATGACGCTGCTCGTCGCCGGCATGACGGCGCGGGCGCGGATGCAGCACCGGCTGACGGTCGAGCCCTACCTCGGCAGCGCCGGCGCGGCGCTGACGGTGCTGCTGTTCATCAGCCTCGGCATGCTGTTCCGGCTCGACAACGTGCAGCAGGTCTGGCCCTGGGCGCTGGCGCTGATCGGCGCGCGCCTGCTCGGCAAGGGCGTCGGCGTCGCGCTGCTCGCCCGGCCGAGCGGGCTGTCGTGGCGGCAGGCGCTGGGGCTCGCACTCGCGCTGCAGCCGATGAGCAGCCTGGCGGTACTGCTGGTCGCCGACACCTTCGGCTGGGCGACGCAGCTGCCCGGCGTCGACGTCGCGCTGATGCAGGCGCTGCTCGTGGCGACGACCCTGATGCAGCTGACCGGCCCGCTGTGGCAGCAGCTCGCGCTGCAGCGCATCGCCGGCGAATCCGAACCGGAGGTGCGCCATGCCGCTCGAGGCGTTTAAGTCATCCGAGCCGCTGACGATGGGCGTCGAACTCGAGCTGCAGCTCGTCGGCACGCTCGACTTCGACCTCGCCCCGCGCGCCGAAGACCTGCTGCGCGAGCTGCAGCAGCACACCGGCACCTGGGACGTGAAGCCCGAGATCACGCGCAGCATGATCGAGATCGGCACCTCGATCCAGCGCGAGCACGCGCCGCTGCAGGCCGAGCTGCACGACCTGTGCCGGCAGCTGTCGCGCGCGGGGCGCAAGATCAACGTCGGCATCGCCGGCGGCGGCACGCACCCGTTCCAGCACTGGAGCGAGCAGCAGATCTTCCCGACCGAGCGCTTCCGCTACATCAGCGAGCTGTACGGCTACCTCGCCAAGCAGTTCACCGTCTTCGGCCAGCACGTGCACATCGGCGTGCCCGGCGGCGACGACGCGCTGTGGCTGCTGCACGCGCTGTCGCGCTACGTGCCGCATTTCATCGCGCTCTCCGCCTCGTCGCCCTTCGTGCAGGGGGTGGATACCGGCTTTCATTCGGCGCGCCTGAACTCGGTGTTCGCCTTTCCGCTGTCGGGGCGCGCGCCGTTCGTGCTGGCCTGGGACGACTTCGGCGCCTTCTTCGACAAGATGACGAGCACCGGCGTCGTCCAGTCGATGAAGGACTTCTACTGGGACATCCGGCCCAAGCCCGAGTACGGCACGATCGAGCTGCGCGTGTGCGACACGCCGCTGACGGTGGACCGCGCCGCCGACCTGGCCTGCTACCTGCAGAGCCTCGCCCGCTGGCTGCGCGAGGAGCAACCCTTCCAGCCCGAAGAGGACGACTACCTCGTCTACGCCTTCAACCGCTTCCAGGCCTGCCGCTTCGGCCTCGACGGCGAGATCGTCGACCCGAAGACCAAGCAGCGGCAGAAGCTGCGCGACGACATCCTGCGCACGCTCGCGCGCGTGGCCGAGCACGCGCTGGATCTGAAGTCGCTGGCCGCGAACGACGCGATCCGCGACTCGCTGTTCGCCGGCAACGACGCGAGCTGGCTGCGCCGGCAGCGCGCCGGCGGGCTGCCGATGCCGGCGGTGGTCGAGGCCGCGAGCCGGCGCTGGATGACGAAGTGATCCGGCCGGCGCCCGGCTGACGCAGCGACGCGGTACGCTCGCGCATCGGCCGCGCAAGGCTGCGATCGGCACGGACGGCCGTGCATTCGCGACCGTCCCGCACAGCCACCGGAGACCCGATCGATGCAACGACGCCCGTACCTCACCCTCGGCCTGCGGGCCGCACTCTCGCTCGCGCTCGCCGGCTGCGTCGCAACCGCGATCGCCCAGCAGCCGCAGCCGATGAAGGTGATCGTCGGCTTCGCCCCCGGCGGCAGCGTCGACGCGCTCGCGCGGCTGGTGGCCGAGTCGCTGCAGACGGGCATGAAGCGCAACGCGATCGTCGAGAACCGCACCGGCGCCGGCGGCCGGCTCGCGGTCGAGATGGTCAAGGCCGCGGCGCCGGACGGCGACACGCTGCTGCTCGCGCCGCAGGGGCCGATGACGCTGTTCCCCTTCGTCTTCCGCAACCTGCGCTACGACCCGGCGCAGGACTTCATCCCGGTCACGCGCGTGGCCAGCGGCGACTTCGCGCTGACCATCGGCCCGCTGGTGCCGGCCAAGGAAATGAAGGGCTTCAGCGCCTGGCTCGCCGGCGCCGGCGACAAGGCCGCCTACGGCTCGCCCGGCGCGGGCACGATCCCGCACTTCGTCGGCGTCGCCTTCTCGCGCCAGATCGGCGTGCCGATGACGCACGTGCCGTACCGCGGCTCGGCGCTGTCGATGAACGACCTGGCCGGCGGCACGCTCGCCGCCGCGGTCAGCCCGGTGACCGAGGCGCTCGAGCTGCACAAGGCCGGCCGGGTGACGATCGTCGCCACCACCGGGCCGAAGCGCAGCGGCTTCGTCGCCGACGTGCCGACGCTGAAGGAGCTGGGCATCGACGTCGTCGTGCCGCTGTGGTTCGCGGTCTACGCGCCCGCGGCCACGCCGCCGGCCACGCTCGACCGGATCCGCGCCGCGATCCACGCCGGGCTCGCGACGCCGGCAGCGAAGGAGCGCATCGCCCGCCTCGGGCTGGACGTGTCGCCGAGCGGCACGCCCGAGCTGATCACGCTGCAGCTGCGCGAGAGGGAGATGTGGGAGCCGGTGGTCAAGGCCTCGGGCTTCACGCCGGGAGACTGACGATGGCCGCGACCGCCGCCTCCGCCGCCCGGCGCCCGAACTTCGTCTTCATCGTCGCCGACGACCTCGGTTATGCGGACCTCGGCTGCTACGGCGGCCGCGATGCCGACTTCGGCCCGGTCTCGCCGGTGCTCGACGCGATGGCGGCGAACGGCCTGCGTTTCACGCAGGGCTATTCGAACTCGCCGGTTTGCTCGCCGACGCGCTTCGCGCTGATGACCGCACGCTGGCAGTACCGGCTGCGCGGCGCGGCCGAAGAGCCGATCAACAGCCGCAGCCGCGGCAGCGCGACGCTCGGCCTGCCGCCCGAGCACCCGACGCTGCCGTCGCTGCTGCACGAATCGGGATACCGCACCGCGCTGATCGGCAAGTGGCACCTCGGCTACCCGCCGCACTTCGGCCCGCTGCGCTCGGGCTACGAGGAATTCTTCGGCCCGATGAGCGGCGGCGTCGACTACTTCACCCACGCCGATTCGTCGGGCAACCACGACCTGTGGCTCGGCGAGGAACGCCGGGCCGAGGACGGCTACCTGACCGACCTGATCACCGGGCGTGCGGTCGACTGGATCGGCCGGATGTCGACGTCCGACGCGCCGCTGTTCCTGAGCCTGCACTACACCGCGCCGCACTGGCCGTGGGAGACGCGCGACGACCGCGCGCTGAGCACGCGGATCGAAGGCAGCCTGTTCCACCTCGCCGGCGGCAACATCCACACCTACCGGCGGATGATCCACCACATGGACGAGGGCATCGGCCGCGTGCTCGACGCGCTGCGCGCGGCCGGCCGGCTCGACGACACGCTGGTCGTCTTCACCAGCGACAACGGCGGCGAGCGCTTCAGCGACAACTGGCCGCTGGTCGGCGGCAAGATGGACCTGACCGAAGGCGGCATCCGCGTGCCGTACCTCGTGCAGTGGCCGGCCGTGATCGCGCCCGGCGGCACGAGCGCGCAGCACTGCCTGACGATGGACTGGTCGGCGACGATGCTCGACGCCGCCGGTGTCGCCGCGCACCCGGCCTACCCGCTCGACGGCGTGTCGCTGCTGCCGGTGCTGCGCGACCCGACCGCCACCTTCGCCCGGCCGATGTGCTGGCGCATGAACCACCGCGGCCAGCGCGCCTGCCGCGACGGCCGCTGGAAGTACCTGCGCGTCGACGGCCACGACTACCTGTTCGACATCGACGCCGACGAGCGCGAACGCGCCAACCGCGGCCCCTACGAGGGCGACCGGCTGGCGCGGATGCGCGAACAATGGGAGCAGTGGAACGCGTCGATGCCGCCGGTTCCCGCCGACGCGACGGTGAGCCTCGGCTATTCGGTCAAGGACAT
Source organism: Burkholderiales bacterium (assembly GCA_017302495.1). Lineage (GTDB taxonomy): Bacteria > Pseudomonadota > Gammaproteobacteria > Burkholderiales > Burkholderiaceae_C > Rubrivivax. Next base: position 2,035 of record JAFLDG010000149.1, on the reverse strand, counting down.
GCCGCAGCGGTGACCGCAGCCGACGACGACGAAGCGCCCGGCTGGCAGCCGGTCACGATGCCGGCGCTGCTCGGCGTGCTCGGTTTCGCGCTCGCGGTGCTCTGGTTCGGCCACACCGGCGAGCGCTGGTTTCCGCTGCTCGACGGCGCGAACCTGCTGTTCCACGAGGCCGGCCATCCGCTCGCCGGGCTGCTGTCCGAGCGGCTCGCGGTCTACGGCGGCACGATCGCGCAGCTCGCCTTCCCGCTGGCCGCGGCCTGGCACTTCCGCCGCCGCGGCGCGACCGCCTCGTTCGCCGCCTGCCTGGTCTGGCTGAACCAGAACCTGTTCAACATCGCGCGCTACGTCGGCGACGCGCGCGCGAGGGCGCTGCCGCTCGTCGGCGGCGCCGACCCGGAGGACGCGCACGACTGGGCCGAGATCCTCGGCCGCTTCGGTCTGCTGCAGGCCGACACCCGCCTCGCCGGCTTCGTCGTAATGCTCGGCTGGCTCGGAATCCTCGCCAGCGTCGGCTGGCTGGGCTGGCGCTGGTGGAGCGAACGCGCATGAACGGACGCCGTCGGCCCGGCGCGCGCCGGCGGACGCCCGGCCCACGCGGGGCCGCGCGGTGAGCACCGCCGCCCGCGCCCTCGACCCGCGCGCCTTCGCCACGCTGCTGCTGCTCGCGTGCATGTTCGGCGCGAACCACGTCGCCGCCCGGATCGCGCTCGACCACGGCGTCGATGTGGCGACCGCGGTCGCGGTGCGCAGCCTGGCCACCGCGATCGTGGTCGCGGCGATCGTGATGCTGTTCCGCCTGCCGTGGGCGATGAAGCCGCGCCACCGGCGCGTGATGCCGGCGATCGGCCTGCTGGTCGCGGTGCAGAGCGGCTGCCTGTACGCGGCGGTGGCACGCATTCCGGTCGGGCTGGCGCTGCTCGCGTTCAACACCTATCCGCTGTGGACCGCCTTCTTCGCCTGGGCGATCTACCGCCACGTGCCCGAGCGCGCGGTGCGGATCGCGATGCCGTTCATCCTGGTCGGGCTCGGCCTCGCGCTCGACGTGTTCGGCGCCGCAGCCGGGCTCGACCTGGCCGCGCAGTGGCAGCGCATCGGCCCGGGCGTGGCCTTCGCGCTCGTCGCCGCCGCGACCTTCGGCCTCGTGCTCGCGCTGACGCAGCACGAGGTCGCCGACCTCGACGGCCGCGTGCGCACCGCGCTGACGATGGCGCTGGTCGGCACCCTGGCGCTCGCCGCGGCGCTGGTCTCCGGCGGGCTGCACTGGCCGACCGCGCCGACCGGCTGGTGGGGGCTGGCCGGCCTGAGCCTGCTCTACGGCACCGCGTTCACGGTGATGTTCGTGCTGCTGCCCAAGCTCGGCGTGGTCGGCAACTCGCCGATCCTGAACGTCGAACCGGTCGCCGCGCTGCTGATGGCCTGGGCGGTCCTCGGCCAGCGCATCACGCCGGTGCAGTGGGCCGGGGCGCTGCTCGTCGTCGGCGCGGTGATGTCGCTGGGCTTGCGGCGGCGCTGACGCGCCGGGACCAGCCGCCGCGCGCGGCGATACCGCCACACTGGGGCCTGAGCGTCGAAGCTCAGGCGATGATCGGCGGTAGGCAACTAGGCGCGGGTGCGGCTCGAGACGTTGGAAGGCATGGGTTTCAGGTTCGGCAACTATCTGCGCATCGATAGCGGAGGCGCGGTGACCGAAGCCGCCGTTCCAATTGCGGTCAGATGACGGCCCTCATGCATCGGCCTACCACAGCCTGCGAACCTTCACGCTGGAGGATCTCCAGCACGTCCTCCAACGGCGTCATGTCCTTGGACAGCGAGTAGTGCATGTCGAGTTCGGCGTTTCGGAACGCCTGATTGAAGTTCTTGATGCGAACGGCGAAAACACGCTCGAACAGCATCTCACGCAGCAGCTTGTCATACTAAGTTGCGTTCAAAGATATAGAAGTGATCCAGTCGAACCCTGTCATGGACTGGGTTCGTGCGGGATCGGCTTCCAGTGCGCGCAGTCCCGCGGTGAGGGTGCGCTCGACCGCGTCGAGGT
>JAFLDG010000148.1 GCA_017302495.1 Burkholderiales bacterium | reverse complement strand
GGGGGTCGTACGGCAGCGGCGACTCGGCCAGCGGGCGGATGCGCCCGCGCAAGCGCGGCAGGTGACGGAAGGGGTCGGCGGCGGCCGCCGCCCGGTGGGCACGGGGGTCGTTCACGCCGCGATCGTCGCATGGCCGCCGCGACCGCAGCACCGGCACGTCGGCGACAGGCGTGGCCGATGCCGCAGGCTATGCTGCCGGCGAACCGTGGCCGGATGGAGGAGACGATGGCCCTGCCCGACATGCAGACGATCCGCTGCGACGTCGCCGACGGCGTGGCGACGATCACGCTGAACCGGCCGGACAAGCTCAACGCCTTCACCGCGCGCATGCGCGACGAGCTGATCGCCGCCTTCGATGCCGCCGACGCCGACGACGCGGTGCGCGCGGTGATCGTCACCGGCGCCGGCCGCGCCTTCTGCGCCGGCGCCGACCTGTCCAGCGGCGGCCAGACCTTCGACTACGCGGCACGCAACGAGGCGGCGCGCGAGGAGACGCGGATCGGCGACGTCTACCGCGACGGCGGCGGTCTGGTCACGCTGCGCATCTACCGCAGCCTCAAGCCGGTGATCGCCGCGGTCAACGGCGCCGCGGTCGGCATCGGCATGACGATGCAGCTGCCGATGGACATCCGGCTCGCGAGCACCGACGCGCGCTTCGGCTTCGTCTTCGCCCGCCGCGGCATCACGCCGGAAGCCGCGTCGAGCTGGTTCCTGCCGAAGCTGGTGGGCATGCAGACGGCGCTCGAATGGTGCTTCACCGGCCGCGTGTTCGGTGCACAGGAAGCGCTGGAGCGCGGGCTGGTGCGTTCGCTGCACGCGCCGGACGAACTGCTGCCGGCGGCGCGCGCGCTGGCACGCGAGATCGCCGAGCACAGCGCGCCGGTGTCGGTGGCGCTGACGCGGCAGATGCTGTGGCGTTTGGCCGGCGCCGACCACCCGATGGCCGCGCACCGCGTCGACAGCCGTGCGATCCAGGCCCGCGGCCGCTCGGCCGACGCGCGCGAGGGCGTCAGCGCCTTCCTCGAGAAGCGCCCGGCCTTGTACCCGGACAAGGTGTCGCGCGACATGCCCGAGTTCTTCCCCTGGTGGGACGAGCCGCGCTTCGAATGAGCGGCGCGATGACGGCCGCCGCCACCGAAAGCGTCGACGTGCTGATCGTCGGCGCCGGCATCTCCGGCCTCGGCAGCGCGGTGCACCTGCAGCAGCAGTGCCCGGGCAAGTCGTACCTGATCCTCGAGGCGCAGGCCGGCTTCGGCGGCACTTGGCGCACGCACCGCTATCCCGGCATCCGCTCCGACAGCGACCTGTACACCTTCGGCTACCGCTTCAAGCCGTGGGAGGGGCCGCCGATCGCCACCGCCGCCCAGATCAACGCCTACCTCGGCGAGGTGATCGACGAACACGGCCTCGCGGCCCGCATCCGCTACCGCCACCGCATCGTGTCGGCGTCGTGGTCGAGCGCCGATGCGCGCTGGCACGTGCAGGCGCTGCGCCGCACCGACGACGGCGCCGAGCAGCCGGTGAGCGTCAGTGCCGGCTTCCTGTGGATGTGCCAGGGCTACTACCGGCACGAACGCGGCTACACGCCGCCCTGGCCGGGCATCGAGCGCTTCCGCGGCCGCATCGTCCACCCGCAGGCCTGGCCCGACGATCTCGACCTCGCCGGCCGGCGCGTCGTCGTCATCGGTTCCGGCGCGACCGCGGCGACGCTGATCCCGGCGATCGCGGGCCGCTGCGCGCACGTGACGATGCTGCAGCGCTCGCCGACCTTCTTCATCTGCGGCCGCAACGCGAACGACCTGGCCGACACGCTGCGCCAGCTCGACATCCCGCCGACGTGGACGCACGAGATCGTGCGCCGCAAGATCCTGTTCGACCAGGCGGCGTTCACGAAGCGCTGCTTCACCGAGCCCGAGGTCGTGCGCCGCGAGCTGATGGCCGGCGTCAACGCCGCGCTCGGCCCCGGGCACGAAGCCGAAGTCGACGAGCACTTCAACCCGCGCTACCTGCCGTGGCGGCAGCGCATCGCGTTCGTGCCCGACGGCGACCTGTTCAAGGCGGTGCGCGAGGGTCACGCGTCGGTCGTGACCGATCGGATCGAGCGCTTCGTCGAGAGCGGCATCCAGCTCGCGTCGGGCCGCGTGCTCGACGCCGACGTGGTCGTCACCGCGACCGGCTTCGAGCTGAACGTGCTCGGCGACATCGCGTTCAGCGTCGACGGCGCGCCGCTCGATTTCGCGAGCTGCATCACCTGGCGCGGCACGATGTTCACCGGGCTGCCGAACCTGGCCTGGGTCTTCGGCTACTTCCGTGCGAGCTGGACGCTGCGCGCCGACCTGATCGGCGATTTCGTCTGCCGGCTGCTGCAGCACCTGGACGCGAAGGGCGCGCAGGCGGTGGTGCCGCAACTGCGCCTGCAGGACGAAGGCATGGCGCTGAAGCCCTGGGTCGAGCCGGAGAACTTCAACCCCGGCTACCTGCAGCGCGGCGTCGACAAGCTGCCGAAGCAGGGCGGCCATGCCCCTTGGCGGCACAGTCAGGACTACTGGACCGAGAAGGACGAGCTGCCGCGCGCCGACCTGGACGACGGCAGCCTGCGCTTCGGTTGAGGCGGCAGTCGCGTCGGAGGCCGGGCCGACGCCGCGCGCCCGCGCGGGTGCGCACGAGCGCCCCGACCTCCGCCTAGGGATGGCCGGCCCGTCATGCCGGCATAGACTCGATTCGACCAAGGCAGATCAGGGGGGCGGGCATGGCCGATCGTGCGGGTCACGTCACGAATGCGGGCGCCGCCGGCGGCTCCGCCGATGCCAATTCGGCGGCCCGAGCCTGGGTCGAGCAGAACGCGCTTCCGGTCGTGCTCGCGGTCGCGTTGGCGCTGGGGCTCGGGCTGCTGGCCGGCGGGGCTTTCACGCTGCCCGGCTTCCGGGCGGTCCCGGCCTGGCTGTGGGCGCTCGGCTTCTGCGCCGCCGGCCTGCTGCTCGGTTTCATCTTCGCGATTCCGCGCGTGCCGCCGACCGTGGCCCGCGCCGAGGGGGCCGCCGCGGCGGCGGGGAGCGCGGGCGGCGACAAGGCACCGGCGGGCGGCGCCGCGGACAGCGCGCCGCGCCCGCCGGAGGCCGCACCGACCGAGATCAACTCCAATCTCGTCGAGGTGTCGGACTGGCTGACGAAGATCATCGTCGGCGTCGGCCTCGTCGAGCTGAAGGACCTGCCGGCGAATGCCGAGAGCCTGGCTCGTTTCGTCGCCCTGAGCCTCGGCATGGTCGATCCCGCGGGGCAGGCGCTGGCCGGCGGCGTGTCGCTGGCCGGCGCGCTGATGCTGTACTTCTCGGTGCTCGGCTTCCTCGGCGGCTACCTGCTCACGCGCGTGTACCTGGCGGCGATCTTCAAGTTCGTCGAGACGCTGATCTACCCGCCTTCGCCGAACGTGCGGCTGGCGAGCGGGCGCGAATTGCCGGTCGAGGAGCTGACCCGGCTGCAGCAGGTGGCGCTGGAGGACGTCCAGCGCACCGTCGCCCGGATGGCGAAGCAGATCCCGGCGGAGGAGGAGGCCGGCGACCTGCGGCGCGCGCCGGCGCAACGGGTGCTGTGGGTGGACGACAACCCGGAGAACAACGCGCTGCTCGTCGATCAGCTCGAGCGCATGGGGGTATCGGTCGACGCGGTCAAGTCCACCGACGACGCGAAGCGGCGCTTCGACGGCGGTGCGCGCTACGCCGCGGTGGTCAGCGACATGGGCCGGACCGAGGGCGGCCGGCGGGTCGACGACGCCGGCGTCGTGCTGGTGCGCGAGCTGAAGGCACGCTTCCCCGCGTTGCCGGTCTTCGTCTACTGCAGCCCGCAGGCGCTCACCACCTTCGGCGACGCGGCGCGGGCCGCAGGGGTGGATCACATCACCAGCTCCGGCACCCGGCTGCTGTCCGAACTGCGCGCGGTGCTCGCGCCGCCGTGACGCGGCGGCGGCGCGCGCGCTGCCCTGGGGTCGCCGCGCCGGCCGCAGCGCCCGGCGGCGACCTATGATCCCGTGCCGGCCAAAGCAGGAGCAGCGATGTACACCCCCTTCGATCTGAGCGGCCGCGGCGTGGTGATCACCGGCGGCAACGGCGGCATCGGCCTGGGCATGGCGCGCGCGCTGCTGGACTCCGGCGCGACGGTCGCGATCTGGGGCTCGAACCCGGACAAGACCGAGAACGCGAGGAACCAGCTCGTCGCGGCCTGCGGCGACGCGTCGCGCGTGCACGCCTTCGTCTGCGACGTGAGCGACGAGGCGCAAGTCGACAGCCGCTTCGCCGCGTCGGTTGCGGCGCTCGGGCGGGTCGACGCGTGCTTCGCCAACGCCGGCGTGTCGGCCAAAGGCACGCCGATGATCGAGATGACGCTGGAGGAGTTCCGCCGCGTCCAGCGCATCAACGTCGAGGGCGTGTTCCTGACCTTCCGCGCCGCGGCCCGGCACATGGCCGCGCACGGCCAGGGCGGATCGCTGGTGGCCACCGCGAGCACCGCGGCGATCGAGGGCGCGGCGCGCAACAGCCACTACGGCGCGTCGAAGGGCGCGGTCACCGCCTACGTGCGCGCGCTGGCGGTGGAGCTGGCGCGGCACCGGATCCGCGTCAACTCGATCCTGCCCGGCTGGATCGCGACCGAGATGACCGCCGCGTCGTTCGCGAACCCGAAGTTCGCCGCCGCGGTGCATCCGCGCATCCCGGCGCGGCGCTGGGGCAACATCGACGACTTCGGCGGGATCGCCGTCTACCTCGCGAGCGACGCGTCGGGCTACACGACCGGCGAGCAGTTCGTCATCGACGGCGGCTACACGAAGTTCTGAGGCGGGCGCGCGTCCGCACCCGCGGCCTGCGGCTTCCGGGGATCGGACGCGACGGCGTCCGGGCGCGACCCCGGGCCGCCCGTCAGTGCATCGCGCGCGGCTGGACGTCGGGCAGGAAGTACTCGCGGCCGATCACGGTGCGCGCGTACAGGTAGTTCAGCCGCGCGCGCGGGCTCATCGCGTCCAGGTCGACATGGCCCTGCGCGTCGCACGGGAAGGCGAGCGCGCGGCCCTCGTCGAACAGCGAGCGGAAGCGCAGTTCGTAGCCGTCGTAGGCGGTGGTGCGGTCCATGGCGATCTCCCGTGGGCATCGGGCGGCTGGCAGCCGCGCCGCGCAGCCCACCGTCGCCACAGTGTCGGCCGCGCCGGTGACCGGCCGGTCACGATGCGGCAACCGGGGGTGCCCGACCGGGTAATCGGCAGGTAACCGCGGCCTGGACACCGCCCGCGCCGCGGCCGGCGGGCATTCCGCACGCTCCGGCGCTTCAGGTGACCACGGCCTCGACGTTGTGGCCGTCCGGGTCGAGCACGAACGCGGCGTAGTCGCTGGGCCCGTAGTCGGGCCGCGGCCCCGGCGCGCCGTTGTCGCGGCCACCGGCCTGCAGCGCCGCCGCGTGGAAGCGGTCGACGGCGGCGCGGTCGGCGGCGCACAACGCGATGGGTGTGCCCGGCCGGGCGGCCGGCCGCTTCAGCCCTTGCTGTCGACGATCGCGGCGTTGACCAGCGTGCGCAGCTCGCCCCGGATCGGGTACAGCGTCGACGGCAGGAACTGGGTCAGGAAGACGACGACGAGGTCTTCGACCGGGTCGATCCAGAACGCGGTCGACGCCGCGCCGCCCCAGGCGCAGGTGCCGTTCGAGCCGGCCATGCCGGTGCGCGCGACGTCGGTGGTGACCGCGAAGCCGAGGCCGAAGCCGACGCCTCGGTACGCCGCCTCGGTGAACATCGACAGCGACATGTCGGCCAGGTCGCGGCCGCCGGGCAGATGGTTCGCGCACATCAGCTGCAGCGTCTTCGGCCCGAGCAGGCGCTGGCCGTCGAGCTCGCCGCCGCGGCGCAGGCATTCGCAGAAGCGCAGGTAGTCGGCCGCGGTCGAGACCAGCCCGCCGCCGCCCGAAGGGGCCGAAGGCGGCTCACGGAACGAACCGAGCTGCGCCGCGGCGAGCTTGCCGTCGCTGCCGGTCACGTAGCACTGCGCGAGTCGGGCCGCCTTCGCCTCGTCGACGAAGAACGCGGTGTCGGCCATGCCCAGCGGCGCGAAGATGCGCTCGTGCAGGAAGCGGTCGAGGGGCTGACCCGAGATCTTCTCGACGAGGTAGCCGAGCACGTCGGTCGACACCGAGTAGTTCCACGCCGTGCCCGGCGAGAACTCCAGCGGCACTTCCGCCAGCGCGTCGACGAAACCCTGCAGCCCGTCGTCGCGCGCGAAGGGGTCGATCTTGCGCGCACGGTAGGCGGCGTCGACGTTGGTGCGGTTCTGGAAGCCGTAGGTCAGCCCCGAGGTGTGGCGCAGCAGGTCGACCATGCGCATCGGCGCGTCGGTCGGCTTCGTCAGCCAGCCCGGCGGCGTGCCCGGCAGGCCGCCGCCGCCGCCGACGTAGACGCCGAGCTGGCGCCACGCCGGGATGAAACGGTGCACCGGGTCGTCGAGCGCGACCAGGCCTTCCTCGACCAGCATCATGAAGGCGACGCTGGTGATCGGCTTGGTCATCGAGTAGATGCGCACGATCGCGTCGTCCTGCAGCCGGCGGCCGGTCTCGAGCTCGGCGTGGCCGAGCACGGTCTGGTGCACGACCCGGCCGTCGCGCGCGACCAGCAGCTGCGCGCAGGGCAGGCGGCCGGCGTCGACGTAGCGCTCGGCGAGAAAGCGGTCGATGCGGGCGAGGCGCCGGCTGCACATGCCGACGGATTCCGGTTGCACGGTCATCGCGAGGTCCTGGTCGATCGGGGAGGAGGGGCGGCGGTGCGCAGGGGCGGCGGTGGGCCGCAGCGCGATGCTAAGGGCTCGACGCGCGCGCCGGCGGCGCGTCGGCGCAGACCGGGGCGCCACAATGCGCCGATGGCCGGATCGATCGTCTACCTGGTGCCGGGCTTCTTCGGTTTCTCGTCGGTCGGCGCGGTCGGTTATTTCGAGGACGTGGAGCGTGCGCTCGGCACGGCGCTGCGCCGGCGCGGGGTCGACGCGCGCATCGTCGGCTGCCGCACCCAGCCGACCGCGTCGATCCGGCGCCGCGCCGAGGCGCTGCGCGCGCAGGTGCAGCGCAACGGCGGGCTGAAGGCCGACGCGCTGCACTTCGTCGGCCACTCCACCGGCGGGCTCGACGTGCGGCTGCTGCTGGCGCCGGGGCTGCGCGGCGCCCGCGCCGACGTCACCGAGCGCATCGCGCGGCGCACGCGCAGCGCGATCTCGGTGGCCACGCCGCACCGCGGCACGCCGCTGGCGAACCACTTCCTGTCGATCCAGGGCCAGACCCTGCTGCTGGTGCTGAGCGCGCTCGCGACCACCGGCCAGGGACGCGGGCTGATCGTCGCCGCGGCGCGCGCGATCGCGCTCGTGGCCCGGGTCGACGACTGGCTGCGCCGCGACCAAGGCGCGCTCGACCGGCTCGCCGAGGGGTTGCTGCATCGGGTGCGATTCGACCGCAGCGACCCGCTGTGGCGCTGGCTGCGCGAGATCCAGCGTGACCAGGGGGCCGCGGTGCAGCTCACGCCCGAGGGCATCGACCTGTTCGCCGCGGCGGTGGCCGACCGGCCGGGCATCGATTACGGCTGCGTCGTCACCGGCGTGCCGCCGCCGCGCGAGGCGCTGAAGGCGGCCGAACTGCTCGACCCCGAGTACCTGGTGCTGCGCGCGCTGTTCCGGCTGCTGCACGTGTTCGCGTCGCGGCCGCATCCGCACTACCCGTACCCGGCGCCGGACGCGCCGACGCGCGCCGCGATCGAGCGCGCGCTCGGCTTCCCGGTCGGCCCGCGCACCGGCGACGGCGTGGTGCCGAGCCTGAGCCAGCTGCATGGCCGGCTGCTGCACGTGGCGTGCGCCGACCACCTCGACATCGTCGGCCACTACACGCTGGCCGGCGGCCGTACCGCGGACTGGCTGCCGTCGGGCGCCGGCTTCACGCCCGAGGCCTTCGAGGCCTGCTGGGACGCGGTGGCGGCGGCGATCGCGCGTGCCGGCGGGCCGGCACGCTGAACGCCGGCCCGGCCCGGCCTCGCGCCACCGCTGCGGCGCGGCCCGGTCGGCCGCGGCCCGCCGCGGACTCAGCCCACCGCGAAGCCCGCCAGCCGCTGGCGGATGATCGTGTCGGCCTCGGCCATGATCCGGTCGATCAGCTCCGCGCAACTGGGCACGTCGCGGATCAGGCCGGCGACCATGCCGCAGGACCAGGCGCCGGCGTCCATCGCGCCTTCCTTCATGATTTTCGGGTAGACGCCGGCCACCTGCTCGATGATGTCCTCGAACTTGATGCCGCTGCCCAGCTCGCGCTCCTTGCGCAGCAGCTCGTCGACCGCGGCGTTGCGCAGCACGCGCTCGGTGTTGCGCAGCGGGCGCATCACGAGCCGGGTGTCGAGCTCGCTCGCGGCGACGATCGCCTGCTTGACGTGCTCGTGCACCGGCGCTTCCTTCGTGGCAATGAAGCGCGTGCCCATGTTCATGCCGTCGGCGCCGAGCGCGAGCGCGGCCACCAGGCTGCGGCCGTCGGCCATGCCGCCGCTGGCGACGAAGGGGATCTTCAGCTCCTCGGCGGCGCGCGGCAGCAGGATGAAGTTCGGCACGTCGTCCTCGCCCGGGTGACCGCCGCACTCGAAGCCGTCGACGCTGACCGCGTCGCAGCCGATCGCCTCGGCCTTCAGGCTGTGGCGCACCGAGGTGCACTTGTGGATCACCTTGATGCCGTGTTCCTTCAGCACCGGCAGCCATTTCTGCGGGTTGTTGCCGGCGGTCTCGACGATCTTCACGCCGCCCTCGACGATCGCCCGGATGTAGCCCGGGTAGTCGGGCGAGGCGACGGTCGGCAGGAAGGTCAGGTTCACGCCGAAGGGCCGGTCGGTCCGCTCGCGGCAGCGGCGGATCTCGTTCGCCAGCAGTTCCGGTGTCTTCTGCGTCAGGCCGGTGATGATGCCCAGCCCGCCGGCGTTGGACACCGCGGCGGCCAACTCGGCAAAGCCGACGTAGTGCATGCCGCCCTGGATGATCGGGTGGCGGATGCCGAACAGTTCGGTGATGCGGGTCTTCATCGCGGGGGACTCTCCTGGGTGCGGGGTTGGGGGACGACGGGAAACGGGCGAAGGCTAGCGCGAACCCGGCCGCCCCCCGGCCGCGGCATGCGCGCGCGGCCCGGCCGGTCTTCGCGCTTGGCCGGGTCGGCATCCGCGGCATCCGAGCGGCCGCCGCTCAGGGCAGGCGCTGCACCGGCGGCAGCTGCCAGCGGCCATCGAGCGCTTCGGGTTTCGGCCAGTACAGCCGCGCGTTCAGCAGGAAGGGCTCGCCGGCGCGCACCGGCAGCCAGTTGGCGGCGGGCAGGTCGGCCGGCGGGTCGGCCTGGATCGCCAGGTCGAGCGAGCCGTCGGCGTTGAGGTGCAGCGCATCGCGGCTGCCGAGCGCGTGCCGATGCCGGGCGTTCGCGGTCAGGAAGTCGTCGCCGCCGTAGGCGGTGATCGACCAGAACGCCTGCACCGGCGGCAGCGTGCCGGGCGCGAAGTGCAGCCGGTAGCGCCGGCTGCCGTCGAGCGGCCGGCCCTCGCTGTCGACGCGCGTGTTCGGGTAGGTCGCGTCGGCCGGCCAGTTGGCGCCGAGCCCGACCATCGCCACCACCGCCCCCTTTCCTTGGGGGAAGTTCTGAAGGAAGTGGGTGCCCGCTTCGAACGTGCGCCGCTGATCATTCAGCC
>JAFLDG010000147.1 GCA_017302495.1 Burkholderiales bacterium | reverse complement strand
CGCGACCGACGCGGCGCGCGAGGTGGCGCGATCGCTGCTCGCCGGCGAGCGCAAGGCCGTGCTGCTCGGCAACGCCGCGGCGCAGCACCCGCAGGCATCGGCGCTGCTCGCGCTGGCGAGCTGGATCGCCGAACAATGCGGCGCGAGCGTCGGTTATTTCGGCGAGGCGGCGAACGCGGTCGGCGCGCAGCTCGTGAACGTGCTGCCCGGGCCCGGCGGCGTGGACGCCGGCCGGATGTTGCACCAGGGCATGAAGGCGCTGCTGCTGCTGAACGTCGAGCCGGCGCTCGACGCCGCCGATGCCGCGGCGGCGACCACCGCGCTGCAGGGCAGCGGGCTCGTGGTCGCGCTCACGCCGTTCAAGGATGCGGTGGTCGAGAGCGCCGACGTGCTGCTGCCGATCGCGCCGTTCACCGAAACCGCCGGCAGCTTCGTCAACGCCGAAGGCCGGCTGCAGAGCTTCGCCGGCGTCGTGCTGCCGCGCGCCGAAGCGCGGCCGGCGTGGAAGGTGCTGCGCGTGCTCGGCAACCTGCTCGGCTTGGCCGGCTTCGACTTCGACAGCGCCGAGCAGGTGCGGGCCGAAGCCCTCGGTGACCCGGCCACGCTGCCGCAGCGGCTGGACAACCGGGTGAATGCCGACTTCGCCGGCGGCGCCCCCGGCGCGGGCCTGGAGCGCATCGCCGACGTGCCGATCTACGCCGCCGATTCGCTCGTGCGCCGTGCGGCCGCGCTGCAGCGCACCGCCGATGCGCGGCCGCCGGTCGCGAGCCTGCCGGGCGCGTTGTGGGCGCAGCTCGGCCTGCAGGCCGGCGCCAAGGTGCGCGTGAGCCAGGGTGCCGCCTCGGTCGTGATCGCGGCCCAGGCCGACCCCAGCCTGGCGCCGAACGCGGTGCGGATCGCGGCCGGCCATCCGGACACCGCGGCGCTGGGCCCGATGTTCGGCCCGATCGCGGTCGAGCCCGCCTGAAGGCCCCACGATGTTCGACCTCGTCCACCAACACGGCACCGCGCTGATGGGCCCCACGCTGTGGGCCGTCGTCTGGAGCCTGATCAAGATCGTCGCGCTGCTCGCGCCGCTGATGGGCGCGGTCGCCTACCTGACGCTGTGGGAGCGCAAGGGCATCGGCTTCACCCAGCTGCGCCCCGGGCCGAACCGCATCGGCCCCTATGGCCTGCTGACGCCGATCGCCGATGCGGTCAAGCTGATCTTCAAGGAGATCATCCGGCCGACCGCGGCGAACAAGCCGCTGTTCTTCCTCGGCCCGGTGATGACGATCATGCCGGCGCTGGCGGCCTGGGTCGTGATCCCCTTCGGCCCCGAGGTCGCGCTCGCGAACATCAACGCCGGCCTGCTGTTCCTGATGGCGATCACCTCGCTCGAGGTCTACGGCGTGATCATCGCCGGCTGGGCCAGCAACTCGAAGTACGCCTTCCTCGGCGCGCTGCGCGCCTCCGCCCAGATGGTCAGCTACGAGATCGCGATGGGCTTCGCGCTCGTCGTCGTGCTGATGGTCTCCGCCAGCCTGAACATGAGCGACATCGTGCTCGCGCAGGACAAGGGCCGCTTCGCCGAGATGGGCCTGAACTTCCTGTCCTGGAACTGGCTGCCGCTGCTGCCGATCTTCGTCGTCTACTTCATCTCGGGCCTGGCCGAGACCAACCGCCATCCGTTCGACGTGGTCGAGGGCGAGAGCGAGATCGTCGCCGGCCACATGATCGAGTACTCGGGCATGTCGTTCGCGATGTTCTTCCTCGCCGAGTACGCGAACATGATCCTGGTGTCGATGCTGGCGGTGATCATGTTCCTCGGCGGCTGGCTGCCGCCGGTCGACATCGCACCGTTCAACTGGCTGCCCGGCTGGGGCTGGCTGATCGCGAAGACCTTCGTCGTCGTGACGATGTTTCTGTGGGTGCGGGCTACCTTCCCGCGCTACCGCTACGACCAGATCATGCGGCTGGGCTGGAAGATCTTCATCCCGGTCACGCTGGTGTGGCTGGTCGTCGTGGGGCTGTGGATGCAGTCGCCGCTGAGCATCTGGAAGTGAGGAGCGGACCGCCATGTCGAGCGTGACGCCGTTGAAGGACCTCGTCTCCAGCTTCATGCTGGTGGAGCTGTTCAAGGGTCTGCGCATCACCGGCAAGTACTTCCTCGCGCGCAAGATCACGATCCAGTTCCCCGAGGAGAAGACGCCGTTGTCGCCCCGTTTCCGTGGGCTGCATGCGCTGCGCCGCTACGAGAACGGCGAGGAGCGCTGTATCGCCTGCAAGCTGTGCGAGGCGGTGTGTCCGGCGATGGCGATCACGATCGAGTCCGCGGTGCGCGACGACGGCACGCGCCGCACCACGCGCTACGACATCGACCTGACGAAGTGCATCTTCTGCGGCTTCTGCGAGGAGAGCTGCCCGGTCGACTCGATCGTCGAGACCCACATCTTCGAGTACCACGGCGAGAAGCGCGGCGACCTGTACTTCACGAAGGACATGCTGCTCGCGGTCGGCGACCGCTACGAGAAGGAGATCGCGGCCGCGAGGGCGGCGGACGCCAAGTACCGCTGAACGCGGCCCCGTCGCACGCACCCATCCAATCCATGTCGAGCGCGCTCTTCTACCTCTTCGCCGCGGTGCTGCTGTTCGCGGGCTTCCGCGTGATCACCGCGCGCAGCACCGTGCACGCGGCGCTGTACCTGGTGCTCGCCTTCGCGAACGCCGCCTGCCTGTGGATGCTGCTGCAGGCCGAGTTCCTCGCGATCGCGCTGGTGCTGGTCTACGTCGGCGCGGTGATGGTGCTGTTCCTGTTCGTCGTGATGATGCTCGACGTCGACGCCGACGCGGTGCGCCAGGGCTTCTGGAAGCACTTCCCGCTGGCCGGCTTCATCGGCGCGCTGATCGCGCTCGAGATGGCGCTGGTGCTGATGGGCGGCTTCCGGCTGCGCGAACCCGCACCGCCGGACCCGAGGCTCGCCGAGCTGGGCAACAGCAAGCTGCTCGGCATCGAGATCTACACGAACTACCTGTACCCGCTGCAGGTGGCGGCGGTGCTGCTGCTGGTGGCGATCATCGCCGCGATCGCGCTGACGCTGCGCCGGCGCAAGGACACGCGCTACGTGGCGGTCAGCGATCAGCTGCGCGTGAAGAAGGCCGACCGGCTGCGGCTGGTCAAGATGCGCGCCACGGTCGACGCGCCGTCGGCCGCGGCCGAGGGCAAGGAGGGCGCCGCATGAGCCTCGGCCCGGTCACGCTCGGCCACTTCCTGTCGCTGGGCGGCATCCTGTTCGCGCTGTCGGTGGTCGGCATCTTCCTGAACCGGCGCAACCTGATCGTGCTGCTGATGGCGATCGAGCTGATGCTGCTCGCCGTCAACCTGAACTTCATCGCGTTCTCGCACTACCTCGGCGACATGGCGGGCCAGGTGTTCGTCTTCTTCATCCTCACCGTCGCCGCCGCCGAGTCGGCGATCGGCCTGGCGATCCTGGTCGTGCTGTTCCGCAACCGCTCGACCATCGACGTCCGGCAACTCGACGCGCTGAAGGGCTAGGCCGCGCATGGCACCCACCCTCTCCCCGGACCTTCTGCTGCTGATCGTGCTCGCGCCGCTGGTCGGCTCGGCGATCGCCGGCCTGGCCGGCCGCCGCGTCGGCCGCGCCGGCGCCCACGGGGTCACGATCCTCGGCGTCGCGATCGCATTCGCCGCGTCGGCGAAGGTGCTGGTCGACGTGGTCGACGGCGCCCGCTTCAACGCCACGGTCTACGAGTGGATGGTGGTCGGGCCGCTGAAGATGGTGGTCGGCTTCCAGATCGACCCGCTGAGCGCGATGATGATGTGCGTCGTGACCTTCGTGTCGCTGATGGTGCACATCTACACGATCGGCTACATGGCCGACGACGACACCTCGCCCGGCGGCTACCAGCGCTTCTTCAGCTACATCTCGCTGTTCACCTTCTCGATGCTCATGCTGGTCATGAGCAACAACTTCCTGCAGCTGTTCTTCGGCTGGGAGGCGGTCGGCCTGGTGTCGTACCTGCTGATCGGCTACTACTACCGCAAGCCGAGCGCGATCTTCGCGAACATGAAGGCCTTCGTCGTCAACCGGGTCGGCGACTTCGGCTTCATCCTCGGCATCGGCCTGATCGCCGCCTACGCCGGCACGCTCGACTACACCGAGGCCTTCGCGAAGGGCCCCGAGCTGGCGAAGCTGACGCTGCCCGGCTCGGACTGGATGCTGATCACCGTGATCTGCATCTGCCTGTTCATCGGCGCGATGGGCAAGAGCGCGCAGTTCCCGCTGCACGTCTGGCTGCCCGACTCGATGGAAGGCCCGACGCCGATTTCCGCGCTGATCCACGCGGCGACGATGGTGACCGCCGGCATCTTCATGGTCGCGCGGATGTCGCCGCTGTTCGAGCTGTCGGATACCGCGCTGTCGGTGCTGCTGGTGATCGGCGCGATCACGGCGCTGTTCATGGGCTTCCTCGGCGTGATCCAGAACGACATCAAGCGCGTGGTGGCGTACTCGACGCTGTCGCAGCTGGGCTACATGACCGTCGCGCTCGGCGCGTCGGCCTACTCGGTGGCGGTGTTCCACCTGATGACGCACGCGTTCTTCAAGGCGCTGCTGTTCCTGGCCGCCGGCAGCGTGATCATCGGCATGCACCACGACCAGGACATCCGCAACATGGGCGGCCTGCGCAGGTACATGCCGATCACCTGGATCACCTCGCTGCTCGGCTCGATGGCGCTGATCGCGGTGCCGTTCTTCGCCGGCTTCTACTCGAAGGACAGCATCATCGAGGCGGTGCACTTCAGCCACCTGCCGGGTGCGGGCTTCGCGTACGTCGCGGTCACCGCCAGCGTCTTCGTCACCGCGCTGTACAGCTTCCGCATGTACTTCCTGGTGTTCCACGGGCCGGAGCGCTTCCGCCACAAGCCCTTCCCCGGCGAGCACGACCACCCCGACGAACACGGCCACCTGCACGTGCACGAGCCGCACGAGTCGCCGTGGGTCGTGACGCTGCCGCTGGTCCTGCTGGCGGTCGCGTCGGTCGGCATCGGCTACCTGATGATCCAGCCGATGCTCTACGGCGGCTTCTTCAAGGACTCGATCGCGGTGTTGCCGGCGCACCCGGCAATGGCCGAGATGGCGCGCGAGTTCCGCGGCGCCTGGGGCATGGCGCTGCACTCGGTGCGCACGCTGCCGTTCTGGCTGATGGTGGCCGGCGTCGTGGTCGCCTACGGGCTGTACATCCTGAAGCCCGGCGTGCCGGCGGCGCTGCGCGAGCGCTTCGGCTTCGTCTACCGCGTGCTCGACAACAAGTACTACATGGACTGGATCAACGAGAACCTGGTCGCGCCGCTGGCGCGCGGGCTCGGCACCGGGCTGTGGAAGGGCGGCGACGTCGGCGTGATCGACGGCCTGATCAACGGCTCGGCGCGGGCGGTCGGCGGCGCGGCCGCGGCGGTCCGCACCGTGCAGACCGGCTTCCTGTACTGGTACGCGCTGGTCATGGTGCTCGGCGTGTTCGCGCTGCTGAGCTGGCAGCTGTGGCCGTACCTGGAGCGGCTGCTCGGCCGCTGAGGCCGACGGCGCAGAACAAGAGAAAACGATGGGTCTCCTCAGTCTGGCCATCTGGCTGCCGATCGCCGCGGGGCTGGTGCTGCTCGCGCTCGGCCGCGACCAGCACGCCGGCGCCGTGCGCTGGGCCGCGCTGGCCGCGTCGCTGGCCGCCTTCCTCGTCACGCTGCCGCTGATCGGCAGCTTCGACGTCGGTACCGCGGCGATGCAGTTCGAGGAGAACCTGCCCTGGATCGAGCGCTTCAACGTGCGCTACCGGCTCGGCGTCGACGGCATCTCGGTCTGGTTCGTGCTGCTGACCGCGTTCATCACCGTCATCGTCGTCATCGCCGGCTGGGAGGTGATCACCGAGCGCGTCAACCAGTACATGGGCGCGTTCCTGCTGCTGTCCGGCCTGATGATCGGTGTGTTCAGCGCGCTCGACGGCCTGCTGTTCTACGTGTTCTTCGAGGCGACGCTGATCCCGATGTACATCATCATCGGCGTCTGGGGCGGGCCGAACCGGGTCTACGCGGCGTTCAAGTTCTTCCTCTACACGCTGCTCGGCTCGCTGCTGATGCTCATCGCGCTGCTGTACCTGTACGTCAAGTCCGGCGGCAGCTTCGACATCCTCGCCTGGCACAAGCTGCCGATCCCGCTGCACGCGCAGGTGCTGCTGTTCTTCGCCTTCTTCGCCGCGTTCTCGGTCAAGGTGCCGATGTGGCCGGTGCACACCTGGCTGCCCGACGCGCACGTCGAGGCGCCCACCGGCGGTTCGGTGGTTCTGGCGGCGATCATGCTGAAGCTCGGCGCCTACGGCTTCCTGCGCTTCTCGATGCCGATCGCGCCCGACGCGAGCCGCGAGTGGGCCTGGTTCATCATCGCCTTGAGCCTGATCGCGGTGATCTACATCGGCCTGGTCGCGCTGGTGCAGAAGGACATGAAGAAGCTGATCGCGTATTCGTCGGTCGCGCACATGGGCTTCGTCACGCTCGGCTTCTTCATCTTCAACGAGCTCGGTGTCTCCGGCGGGCTGGTGCAGATGATCAGCCACGGCTTCGTCTCGGGGGCGATGTTCCTTTGCATCGGCGTGCTCTACGACCGCGTGCACAGCCGCGAGATCGCGGCCTACGGCGGCGTGGTCAACACGATGCCGAAGTTCGCCGTGTTCGCGGTGCTGTTCGCGATGGCGAACTGCGGCCTGCCCGGCACCGCCGGCTTTGTCGGCGAGTGGATGGTGATCCTCGGCACGGTGCAGCTCAACTTCTGGCTCGGTGCCCTCGCCGCCACTGCGCTCGTGTTCGGCGCCGCGTACACGCTGTGGATGGTCAAGCGGGTGTACTTCGGCGCGGTGGCCAACAGCCACGTCGCCGCGCTGGCCGACCTGAACGCGCGCGAGTTCCTGATGCTCGGGCTGCTCGCCGCCGCCACGCTCGGCATGGGCGTGTACCCGAAGCCCTTCACCGACGTGATGCACGTCTCGGTGACCGAACTGCTGCGCCACGTGGCGCTGTCCAAGCTCTGATCGGCGGGCCCGGCCATGCAAGCGATGAACTGGAGCGTCGTCTACCCCGAGCTGCTGCTGCTCGTGATGGCCTGCGTGATCACGCTGGTCGACCTGTGGGTGCGCGATCCGCAGCGGCGGCCGACGCTGTGGCTGACCCAGGCCACGCTGGCGGTGGTGGCGGTGATGCACCTGCAGGCCTTCGACGCCGGCGCTTCGCAGGTCGGCATGCAGGCGATGCTGGTCGCCGATCCGCTCGGCCACCTGCTGGCGGCCTTCGCGGCGCTGGCGATGATGGTCAGCATCGCCTACGCGCAGCCCTACCTCGCCACGCGCGACATGCTCAAGGGCGAGTTCTTCACGCTCGCGCTCTTCGTCTACCTCGGCATCGCGGTCATGGTGTCGGCGAACAACTTCCTGGTCGTCTACCTCGGGCTCGAGGTGATGAGCCTGTCGCTGTACGCGCTGACCGCGCTGCGCCGCGACCACGGCGTCGCGACCGAGGCGGCGATGAAGTACTTCGTGCTCGGCGCGCTGGCCAGCGGCTTCCTGCTCTACGGCCTGTCGATGATGTACGGCGCCACCGGCTCGCTCGACCTGGGCGAGGTGCTGCAGGCGATCGCCACCGGCCGCATCAACCGCGAGGTGCTGACCTTCGGCGTCGTCTTCGTCGTCGCCGGCCTCGCCTTCAAGCTCGGCGCGGCACCGTTCCACATGTGGGTGCCCGACGTCTACCAGGGCGCACCGACCGCGGTCACGCTGCTGATCGGCGGCGCGCCGAAGCTGGCCGCCTTCGGCATCACGATCCGGCTGCTGGTCGAAGGCATGGCCGGGCTCGCGGTCGACTGGCAGCAGATGTTCGTCGTGCTTGCGGTGGCCTCGCTGGTGGTCGGCAACTTCGCCGCGATCGCGCAGAGCAACCTGAAGCGCATGCTGGCCTATTCGACGATCGCGCAGATGGGCTTCGTGCTGCTGGCGATGAGCGCCGGCGTGGTCGGCGGCAGCGCGGCGCCGGCGCCGAACGCGTACAGCTCGGCGCTGTTCTACGTCGTCACCTACGTGCTGACCACGCTCGGCACCTTCGGTCTGGTGCTGTACCTGTCGCGCGAAGGCTTCGAGAGCGAGGAGATCGCCGACCTGGCCGGGCTCGCGGCGCGCGCGCCGTGGGTCGCGGGGGTGATGACGGTGTTCATGTTCTCGCTGGCCGGCGTGCCGCCGATGGTCGGCTTCTACGCCAAGCTCGCGGTGCTGCAGGCGCTGGTCGCGACGAACCAGGCGGCCTACCTCTGGCTCGCGGTGGTCGCGGTGCTGCTGTCGCTGGTCGGCGCGTACTACTACCTGCGCATCGTCAAGGTCATGTACTTCGACGCACCGGCCGACCGCACGCCGGTCGTGCGCGGCCCCGGCGTCGGCGCGCTGCTCGCGCTCAACGGCGCGGCGGTGCTGCTCTTCGGCGTTCTGCCCGGCGGCCTGATGAACCTGTGCCGCGACGCGATCGTCAAGGTGCTGGCGGGCGGATGACGGCACCGCCGCCGGCCACCGACGACGATCCGCACCTGCGCGAGCACGGCCTGGGCGGCCGGGTGCTCGCCCGCGGCAACTTCCTCGAGGTCCGGCGCGACGACGTGCGCCTGCCCGACGGCGCCGCGGCCACGCGCGAGTACGTCGTGCACCCGGGCGCGGTCGCGGTGCTGCCGCTGCTCGACGACGGCCGGGTGCTGCTCGAGCGCCAGTTCCGTTACCCGGTCGGCCGCGTGCTGCTCGAGATCCCGGCCGGCAAGATCGACCCCGGCGAATCGACCATCGCCTGCGCCCGGCGCGAGCTGCGCGAGGAGACCGGCTACGAGGCCGCCGACTGGGCCCAGGTGGGCGTCGTGCACAACGCCGCCGCCTACTCGACCGAAGGCATCGAGATCTGGTTCGCGCGCGCCCTGACGCAGCACGGCCGGCGGCTCGATGCCGGCGAGTTCATCGAACTCGTCGCGCTGCCCGAAGCCGAGTTCGACGCGCTCGCGGCGCGCGGCGAGATCAGCGACGTGAAGACGCTGGTCGCGCTGCTGTGGCTGCAGAAGTGGCGGGCCGGTCTGTGGCCGTTGCGCTGGTCCGGCGCCCAGGGCGGCGAGTCGCGATAATCCGGCGCATGAAGGTCCTCAGCCTGCGCTGCGCCAACGGCCACGGTTTCGACGGCTGGTTCGCGTCCGACGACGAGTTCATGGACCAGAACGGCCGCGGCCTGATCGAGTGCCCGCTGTGCGCCGACCGCATCGTCAGCCGCCTGCCGAGCGCGCCGCGGCTGAACCTGTCCGGCCAGCGCGAGCCGGCCGCGCCGGCCCCTGCGGCACCAACGCAAGCGGCCGGCGAGGGCGCGCCGGCGCTGCAGGCGCTGTGGCTGCACGCGGTGCGCCGGATGATCGAGAACACCGACGACGTCGGCGAGCGCTTCCCGGAAGAAGCGCGCCGGATCCACTACGGCGAGACCGCCGCGCGCGGCATTCGCGGCCAGGCCAGCCCCGAGGAACGCCGTGCGCTGATCGACGAAGGGACATTCATACCGCCAAAGGCTACCAGCCAGAACCTTAAGCTGATTTTAAATCAGCTTGCATCAATTCAGCCTTCAGGAAAAACCAATACGGCTTCTGCATTGAATCTTGTTGCGGAGCGTATTAAG
>JAFLDG010000146.1 GCA_017302495.1 Burkholderiales bacterium | reverse complement strand
CGCGCCCGCGATCAGCCCCGGCCGCGCCGCGCCGGCGGCAGGAACAGCGCCTGCAGGTCGGACAGGAAGTCGAAGCCGCGCGGCGTCGGCCGGATGCGCTTCAGGTCGGCCTCGAGCAGGCCGCGGGCCTGCGCCTGCTGCAGCCCGGCCTCGATCGCCGAGGCCGGCAGCCCGGTGCGCTCGGCGAACAGCGCGCGCTCGAAGCCGTCCTTCAGCCGCAGCGCATTGAGCATGAACTCGAACGGCAACTCGGCGCGTGCGACCTCGTGCTCGTTCGACACCGCCTGCCCGGCCAGCGCCTCGTCCATGTAGCGCTGCGGCTCGCGCCAGCGCACCTGGCGCACGATGCGGTGCGGGAAGCTGAGCTTGCCGTGGGCGCCGGCGCCGATGCCGAGGTAGTCGCCGAACTGCCAGTAGTTCAGGTTGTGGCGGCAGCGGTGGCCGGGCCGGGCGAAGGCCGAGACCTCGTAGCGCTGCAGGCCGGCGGCTTCGGTGGCGGCGACGATCGCGTCCAGCATCGCGCTCGCCGAGTCTTCGTCGGGCAGCGGCGGCGGCTGGCGCGCGAAGACGGTGTTCGGCTCGATCGTCAGGTGGTAGACGGACAGGTGCGGCGGGTCGAAGCCGAGCGCGGCGCGCAGGTCGGCCGCGAGCATCGCCGGCGTCTGCCCGGGCAGCGCGTACATCAGGTCGAGGTTGAAGGTCGGGAAGATGGCGGCGGCGGCCGCGACCGCGGCGCGGGCCTGGGCACCGTCGTGCACGCGGCCGAGCGCACCCAGGCAAGCGTCGTCGAAGCTCTGCACGCCGATCGACAGCCGCGTGACGCCGGCGTCACGAAACCCTCGGAAGCGGTCACGCTCGAAGGTGCCGGGGTTGGCCTCGAGCGTGATCTCGGCATCCGGCTGCAGCGGCAGGAGCGCGCGGATGTCGGCGATCCATCGGCCGACGGCCTCGGGCGCGAGCAGGCTCGGCGTTCCGCCGCCGATGAACACGCTCGCCACGGGCCGGCCCCAGACCAGCGGCAGCGCGGCCTCGAGGTCGGCGCGCAGCGCGTCGAGGTAACGCGCCTCGGGCAGTGTGGCCGCCGTCCGCGGCGCGCCGGCGCCCGGCAGCGCGTGCGAGTTGAAGTCGCAGTACGGGCACTTGCGGATGCACCACGGCACGTGCACGTACAGCGTCAGCGGCGGCTGCGCCGGCAGCTGCAGCGTGCCCGGGCGCAGGTAGGCGGCCGCCGGATCGGCGCTCACCGGTTGGGCCTCACGCGTCGGCGACCTGCCACTGCGTGCGCATCAGCGCCCGCATCGCCGCGACCGCCTGCGCACGATGGCTGCCGGTGTTCTTCTGCCCCGGCGTCAGCTCGGCCACGGTCGCGCCGAGCGCGGGGATGAACAGCAGCGGGTCGTAGCCGAAGCCGCCGCCGCCGCGCGGCGCCGCCAGCACCTCGCCCGCCCAGCGGCCGTGCGCGATCAGCGGCTCGGGGTCGTCGGCCGAGCGCAGCGCGACCAGCGTGCAGACGAAGGCGGCACGCCGGTCCGCCACGCCCTGCAGCCGCTGCAGCAGCAGGCGGTTGTTCGCGTCGTCCTGCACCCGGCGCCGGGCCTCGCGGTCGGCCGCCGGCAGCGCGACCTCGGCATAGTGCGCCGAGACCACGCCCGGCGCGCCGCCGAGCGCATCGACACAGAGCCCGGAGTCGTCGGCCAGCGCCGCGCCGCCCGTGGCCTGCGCCGCATGCCGCGCCTTCGCCAGCGCGTTCTCGACGAAGGTGCGATGCGGCTCGTCGGCCTCGGCCAGGCCGAGCGCCGGCTGCGCGACCAGCTCGAGCGCGAGCGGCGCGAACAGCCGCTGCAGCTCGGCCAGCTTGCCGGCGTTGTTCGACGCGAGCACCAGCCGCCGCCGCGGCGCCATCGTCAGTCCGGCAACGTGGCGGCGAGCGCCGCGCGCTGCGCCGCCACGAGTTCGGCGATGCCCTGCGTGGCCAGGGCCAGCAGCCGGTCCATCTCGGCCCGGCTGAACGGCGCGCCCTCGGCGGTGCCCTGGATCTCGACGAAGCCGCCGCTGCCGGTCATGACCACGTTCATGTCGGTGTCGCAGGCCGAGTCCTCGTCGTAGGCCAGATCGAGCAGCGGCGTGCCCCGCAGCAGCCCGACCGACACCGCCGCGACCGCGTCGCGGATCGGCGATTCGGCGATGCGCTGCTGCCCGAGCAGCCAGCCCACCGCGTCGTGGGCGGCGACGAAGGCACCGGTGATCGCCGCGGTGCGCGTGCCGCCGTCGGCCTGCAGCACGTCGCAATCGAGGTGGATCGTGCGCTCGCCGAGCGCGCGCAGGTCGAACACGCTGCGCAGCGCGCGGCCGATCAGGCGCTGGATCTCCTGCGTGCGGCCGCTCTGCTTGCCGCGCGCGGCCTCGCGGTCGCCGCGGGTGTGGGTGGCGCGCGGCAGCATGCCGTACTCGGCCGTGACCCAGCCTTCGCCCGAACCCTTCTTGTGCGGCGGCACCCGCTCCTCGACCGACGCGGTGCACAGCACCTTGGTCCGGCCGAAGGCCACCAGCACCGAACCTTCGGCGTGAACCGTGTAGCGGCGCGTCAGCGTGACCGGCCGCAGCGCGTCTGGCGCCCGCCCGTCGGCGCGCTGGAAATCTGTCATGGACACCTCAAGGCTTGCGTTGGGCCGAGCGCTGGATCGCCTCGTTGATCTCGCGGATCGAGCGCTCGATCTCGGCGTCGTCCAGCTCCACCGGCGCGGCCTCGCCGGCCAGGCTCGCCTGGATCGTCGACGCGAAGACCTGGTCGCCGAGCTCATCCGTCGAGACCGCGGCGCCGGGCACGCGTTCGTCGGCGCCTTCCCACTCGACCGCGATCGCGGTCACGTTGTCGCTGCCGGCACCGGCGCTGCGCAGCGCCTGCTCGACCAGCTCCGGCACGACGTCGGACAGCGGCGCGGCCGCGGCCAGCTGCTCGCAGATCACGCTGTCGCTGAGCGCGCCCCACAGGCCGTCGCTGCACAGCAGCAGCCGGTCGCGCGGCTGCAGCAGCAGCGGCCCGGCGGCGTCGACCACCGGCCGCGTCGGGCTGCCGAGGCAGGTGAAGAGCACGTTGCGGTTCACGCGCTCGGTCAGCGGCACCACCTGCGCCATGGTCTGCTGCAGTTCGATGTAGGAATGGTCGCGCGTGCGCGCGACCAGCCGCCCGCCGCGCACCAGGTACAGCCGCGAGTCGCCGCAGTGCGCCCAGTACGCGGCGTGGCCCTGGATCACGCAGGCGACGACCGTGGTGCGCGGCGTGTCGACCAGCCCGCGGCCGGTGGCGTAGTGCAGCAGCTGGTGGTGGCCGGCGACGATCGACTCGTGCAGGAAGCGCGGCGGGTCGTCGAGCCCCGGCTGGGCTTCGCGCTGGAAGCGCGCCGCCAGCGTCTGCAGCGCGAGCTGCGAGGCGACCTCGCCTTCCGGGTGCCCGCCCATGCCGTCGGCGAGCGCGAACAGCCCCGCCTCGCGCGTGTAGCAGTAGCCCATGCGGTCTTCGTTCTTCTCGCGGCCGCCCTTGCGGCTGACCTGGTAGATCGAGAAGCGCATCGCGGCTCAGCCGGCGGCCCGGCGGCAGGAACACGCGCCGGACCGGCGCGCGGGCGGCGGGCGGCGGGCGCGCATCAGGCCTTCGCGCCGTTCTTCAGGCTCTCGAGCTGCAGCTTCAGCCGCTCGCCGAAGCTGAGCTTGGTGTAGCGGCGCTCGGTCTCGCGCGCCAGCTCCTTCTGCAGCGCGAACACGCTCTGCGGCCGGCTCAACGGATCGAGCGACATGCACCACTCGGTGACCTCGATCAGGTTGTCGCTGTAGACGTTGCGCAGCCGCGAGAGGCTCAGCGCGAGCCGGTCCTTCTCGAGCCGCTGCGGCGCGTCGTTCGGCGGGTAGCCCTGCATGCAGGCGTAGATGCAGGCGCCGATCGCGTAGATGTCGGTCCACGGCCCGAGCGTGCCGTCGCGGCGGTACATCTCGGGCGCGGCGAAGCCGGGCGTGTACATCGGCCGGATGAAGTTGCCTTCCTTCGCGAGCACCTCGCGCGCGGCGCCGAAGTCGAGCATCACCGCCCGGTTGTCGTTGGTGATGAAGACGTTCGCCGGCTTGATGTCCAGGTGCAGCATCTTGTGCTGGTGCACGATGCGCAGGCCGCGCAGCACCTCGTCGTACAGGCTGCGGATCGACGACTCGCGGAACACCTTGTCGCGCTTCAGGTCGCGCGCGGTGATGATGAAGTCCTGCAGCGTGTCGCCCTGCAGGTAGTTCATCACCATGTACACGGTCTCGTTCTCGCGGAAGAAGTTCAGCACCGAGACCACGCTCGGGTGGCTGATCTGCGCGAGCGAGCGGCCCTCTTCGAAGAAGCTCTTCAGGCCGAGCCGGTACAGCGGCTGCTTGTCGGGTTTGACGCGCGGCGTCAGCTCGCCGGGGCTGCGTTCGGCGAGCGAGGCCGGCAGGTATTCCTTCAGCGCGATGCGCTGGCCCTTGTCGTCCTCGGCGAGGTAGACGACGCCGAAGCCGCCGGCCGCGAGCCGCTTGACGATCGTGTAGCCGCCGACGACCGTACCCGCGGGCAACGGCGCTGGCTTGGGCTTTGACATACTGGCGGCTTCGGAGGATCAGGCGGCGCAGGTGCGATGGCAGTCTACAGCATGACCGGTTACGCGACGGCCTCGACGGCCGCCTCGAGTGCGGCAAGCGGCACGGCGCCGGCCGCCGCCGGCGGCGTGGTGTTCGAGCTGCGCTCGGTCAACGGCCGCTTCCTCGACCTGAGCCTGCGCCTGCCGGACGAGCTGCGGGCGCTGGAGCCGGCACTGCGCGAGCTGCTGAGCGGCGCCTTCCGCCGCGGCAAGATCGAACTGCGCGCCACCGCCGCGCGGGCCGCCGAAGGCGAGTGGCCGGCACCGGCGGCGGAGCAGCTGCACCGGCTCGCGCACCTGGACACGATGGTGCGCAGCTGGCTGCCGCAAGCACGCGGCCTGTCGGTGCACGAGGCGCTGCAGTGGTGCCGCGGTGCGGGGCCGGCGGCGCAGCCGGACGAGTTGCTGCTGCAGGCGGCGCGCAATGCGGTCGCCGGCCTGCGCGAGGCCCGCGCGCGCGAGGGCGCACGGCTGGCCGAGGTGCTGCACGCCAAGCTGCGCCGCCTGCACGAGCTGGCCGCGGCCGCCGAGCCGATGGTGCCGGCGGTCGTGCAGCGGCTGCAGCAGCGCTTCATCGAGCGCTGGAACGAGGCGCTGGCCGCCGCCGGCGGCGCGATCGGCGCCGAGCAGGGGCGCGAACGCGCGCTGAACGAGGCCACCGCCTTCGCGATCCGCATCGACGTCGCGGAAGAGCTGGCCCGGCTGCGCTCGCACCTGGACGAAGTCGCCCGGCTGCTCGACGCCGGCGGCGAGATCGGCAAGCGGCTGGACTTCCTGATCCAGGAACTGCAGCGCGAGGCGAACACGCTCGGCTCGAAGTCGGCCGCCCTGGAGCTGACCAATGTCTCGGTCGAGATGAAGGTGCTGATCGAGCAGATGCGCGAGCAGGTGCAGAACATCGAGTGAGGTTTCACGGGGTCTCTTGACACCCGCAAGCGGCCGGAAAGTCCGGCGTTTACGCGGGCTTAGCTTTTCAGGAGGTTGAACAGCGGCCCACCCCATCCCAGAATTTGTGTGTACGCAGGCGTGTACCCACAAGGCCCACCGGCCGGCAGTGTGTACACGCGGCAAGGGGTGGCGATGGGAAAGCTGACTGACGTGGCGATCCGGGCCTGGATCCGGTCTGGGGAACGATTCGAGGGTCGCTCCGACGGCGATGGTCTCGTGCTGACCTGGCGAGAGAAGCGCACAGCGCCCAGCTGGCGGCTGCGCTACCGCTTCGCCGGCAAGCCGAGGGTGATGGAGATCGGAAGCTACTCGGATCTCACCCTCGCCGCCGCACGCCAAGCCGCGAAGGAACTGCGCGCCAAGATCGCCCTCGGCCACGACGTGGCAGGCGAGAAGCAGGAGCGCAAGTCCAGCGCCTTGGCCCGCATCGAGGCCGCGCGCAGCGTCACCACCGTCGGCCAGCTGGCCGACGAATACTTCGAGCGCATGATCAACGGGCGCTGGAAGCACCCGAACATCGTGCGCAGCCGCATCGAGAAGGACATCAAGCCGCACTTGGGGCAAGCTGGCCCTGGATGCGGTGGAGCCGCGACACATCGACGCGATGCTGCGCGCCGTCGTCAAGCGCGGCGCGCCAACCATCGCCAACGACGTGCTGCGCTGGGTGCGGCGCATGTTCGACTACGCCATCAAGCGCCACCTGGTGCGCTTCAACCCGGCAGCGGCCTTCGACCTGGCGGATGCCGGCGGCAAGGAACTCGCCCGCGAGCGCGCGCTGTCACGCGATGAGCTGGCGACACTGTTCGAAGCGATGCGCCAGGCCAAGGGGTTCAGCGTCCAGAACGACCTGACCGTGAAGCTGCTGTTGCTGCTGGCCGTGCGCAAGGGCGAGCTGATCGCCGCCCGCTGGGACGAGTTCGAGCTGGAGGTCGACCCGCCGGTTTGGCACCTGCCCGGCATCCGCACCAAGACCGGCCAGCCACTGGACATCCCGCTGCCGACCATGGCGGTGGAGTGGCTGCAGAAGCTGAAGGAGCTGGCCTGCAACGCCGCGTACGTGCTGCCGGCGCGCAAGCTCCAAACCCGGATGGTTCCGCACGTTTGCGAGTCGACCCTGGGCGTGGCGATGGGCAAGGTGAAGCACTGCCTGCCCCACTTCACGGTGCGCGACTTCCGCCGAACTGCCCGCACCCACCTGGCCGCCCTGGGCGTGGAGCCGCACGTGGCCGAGCGTTGCCTGAACCACAAGCTCAAAGGCGTGGAAGGCGTCTACAACCGGCACGACTACTTCGAGGAGCGGCGGCGGGCGCTCGAAGCGTGGGGGCAATTGCTGCTGAAGCTGGAGCGCGGTGACGCGACGGCCAAGACCGGCAAGGCCAAGGCTGCTTGACACCCGGCGCACCCGACTTCGATGATGCCGCCATGAGCCTGCACAGGATCAAGCTCACGCTGCCGCCGGACCTTCGCGAATACGTCGACCGGCGCGTGTTGCTGGGCGGCTTCGTCAACGCCGGCGAGTACATGCGACAGCTGATTCGCAGCGACGCCCAGGCGCAGCAGGACGGTCGGCTGCATGAGAGGTTGGCAGCCCATCGGTCTGGCGGCGACAGCGTGCCCGGCAGCGACTCGCGCTGAGGCACCGACAGGCCGCCCATTGGCCATCGATTACCGATCAGTCACTTTCTGCTTGACCTCTAGCTGGTCAGCACTGAAAATGACCGAAAGGTAACTTCAAGCGCCTGCCATGCCGCCGTCGGCCCAAGACTTACCGCTCGGTCACTCCACCGACTCAGAGACGCCGATCCGCTCCTCCGTGGAGTTGGGCGCCGTGATCCGTGAGCAGCGCAAGCGGCTGGCGCTGAAGCAGCTCGACCTGGCCGGCCTGGGCAACACCGGCAACCGATTCATCGTCGACCTGGAGAACGGCAAGCCGACGGTGCAACTGCAGAAGGTGCTGGACCTGATGGACCTGCTGGGCCTGGAAGTGGTGGTGCGCACCAAGGCCTCTCGTTCGCCCTCCTCGCTGTGAGGCGCGGGTGATGCAGCCACGGCCCGACCGGCTGGATGTGTACTACGGCACCGACCGGGTCGGTGCCGTGCACGACAGCGCGCCGCTGGCCTTCGAGTACGCATCGACGTGGCTGGAAGCCGGCCAACGCATGTCGCTGGCCGCCATCCCGCTGCAGCCCGGCCGGCAAGCCGCGCCCGAGGTACAGGCCTTCTTCGAGAACCTGCTGCCCGAGGGCGAACTGCGCGACTACCTGGCCGCCCAGCGCAAGGCGTCCACGCTCTTCTCGCTGCTCCTGGAAGTCGCCGGCGACACCGCGGGGGCCTTCGTGCTGGTGGCGCCCGGGCAGACGCCGGAACTGCCGCGCTACGAAGCCACCACATGGGAGGCTATCGCCGCCATCCTGGCCAAGCGGTCGGCGTCTGCGATCGACATCCACGAGCGAGGCGCCCGCATCTCGCTGGCCGGCGCGCAGGACAAGACCAGCATCGCGCTGTTCGACGACGGCATCCCCAGGCTGCCCAAGGGCACCTCGCCGTCCACGCACATCCTCAAGCCCAACATCCGCCGCCTGGCCAAGGTCTGGCATTCCGCAGCGAACGAGGCCATCGTGATGCGCGCCGCCAAGCTGGCCGGCCTGCCGACGGCCGAGGTCTTCTACGAACCGCGCACCGAAGCCTGCGTCGTGCGCCGCTTCGACCGCCAGCTGCGCCCCGACGGCACGCTGGCCCGGCTGGTGCAGTACGACCTGTGCCAGCTGGCCGGTACCGTTTCGGACCGCAAGTACGAGAAGGAAGGCGGCCCGGGCCTCGCCGCCTGCGCCGAGCTGATCCGCCGCTACAGCGCGCAGCCCGCCGTCGACCTGCGCCACCTGGTGCGCTGGGTCTTCTTCAACCTGTATGTCGGCAACAACGACAGCCACGCCAAGAACCTGTCGATCTACAGCGTGCCCGGCCAGGGCGTGATGCTGACGCCGTTCTACGACCTGATGTGCACGCGGCTGTACCCGGGCCTGTCGCCCGAGTTCGCGTTTGCGATCGGCGGCGAGGTCAGGCCGGGCGAGATGGGCGCCGAGCACCTGGCGCTGATGGCTGGGCAGCTCGGCATGCAACCGCGCTTCCTGGCTCAGCAGGCGCGCGACATGGCCGACCGGGCGCCAGCAGCCATCGAACAGGCCACGCGCGAGATCGCGCCGTCGCTCACGCCGTCGGCACGCACGCTGGCCGAGCGGCTCGAGCGCTTTGTATCGTCCACCGCCAAGAAGCTGGCAGTGCGCCTGGCCGCCTGAAGGCAAGCGCGGCGAAGACGTGTCCATGGGAGAGGTCACCAACCAGATCGCCATCGCTCTTGGCGTCCTCGTCGCCTGCTTCGCCGGGCCTGCCGCGGCCCTCCTCGTCCTGATCCGCAGGAAGGCGAAGGCGCGGCAAAGTCGCCGCTCCCCCATCGGCATCGCGCTGCTGCGCGGCCCAGGCCACTCGCTGCGCGAGCAGCTCGACGAGGCCCACAACGATCTGACCTGGGACCTCTGACGGACGTCGTCCCGGCCGAAGCGGTCTGGACGCTGAAGTCGGCTTTCGAACAGGACCAGCGCGCTCTGTCACTCGCGGTGCGCAGCCTGTTGGAGGGGACCGCATTCGCCTTCGAGGATCGCGCGGCCGTCGCCGCCGCACTCGGCCTGTTCGAAGCAGGCTCCTGCGGGTTCGCCGACTGCCTGGTCGTCGCCAGGCATGCCCGCCAGGGCTGCGACTTCGCAACCTTCGATCGAGGCATGCGCAAGCTGCCTGGAGTCAAGGGGCTCTGACCCGACTCGGCCAGGCACGCGGCCCTGTCCTCGCGCCGCGTGCCTTCGCACGCGGCGTCGCCGCGGCCATGCCCCCCAATGAAACGGTGCGGCCGTTTCCAGGTCGGCGAGTGACGGCTCCCGCGCGCTCCGGCGGTGCAGCGGACCGGCAAGAGTCGACCCATCAGAATCAGCGACACACACCGCCCCAAGCTGGCCGCGCGCTCGAGCGCGTGAATCCACGAAAGGGGTGGCGAGCCCGAGATGGCGCGCCGCGTCGACCGCGGTGAACGGGCCGCGCAGCCGACTGCGCACGCCGCCCGGCCCTCACTCCTCGACCCGGCGCGCGATCGCCTGCCGTGCCGCGTCGCGCAGCCGCACC